>JAIECC010000025.1 GCA_029068665.1 Lachnospiraceae bacterium | reverse complement strand
CTCTATCACCTGAAAGCCGACTGCCCGGTAACAGTGAAATGCTGACGGATTGTTGGCAAACACACCTAAGGTAATCTTTTGGACCTGTAAGAACTCAAATGCATAACGGATTGCCAGATTCAGCATTGCCTTTCCGTATCCTTTTCCCCGCAGTTCTGAATCCACAATAATAAATCCCAGACGCAGGATTTCGCGATTTTCTTCCGGATACCGCATAATGAAGTGACCTCTTGGAATTCCTTCTTCGTCCACAGCAGTCATTTCCCAAAATGCATCCGAATCTGCGTATTCTGCATAATGTGCATTTAATATCCCGGCCGTCAGTGGATATTGATTGATTCGGTCCGCAGACCACTGGTAAAAGCCATATTCATCTTTTATCCATGAAGCAACGTATTCTCCATCCTTGATTCGATAGGGTCTTAAGCGGAGATTCTGCTTCTGTAATTCCTTTTTCAAGATTTCATAAATCAGGACTTGATTCTGCTCTGTTTCCACAGCCCCATGATTAACCGTTTCATAGCCTCTTCCTGCATAAAAAGCAGCAGCAGGTAAGGATGCATCCAGGCAAACAGTACGATACTTCTCTGCTGCCAGCTTCTCCAGCGCCTCCATAATCCTGCTTCCATATCCCATTCCCTGGTACTCTGGCAATACAAATACCCTGGTAATATGATTCTCTACCAGGGTACCGGTTCCAACTATCTGATTGTCAACCTGTAACATCCAAACACAGCCCTTCTCAATATCTGCCATAACGTGCTCTGCCTGATGCAGCTCAGAAAAAAAGCGCACCACCCCATCCGGATAATATCTGGGATATATCTGCTGAATGGTCTGCTGAACAATTGCCGTAATGGTTTCCAGATTCTCAGGCTTTGCTTTCCAAATTTCCATGTTGTCTCCTTACTTTTCAGAATAAATGCATATTTCCGGTGGATTTATCATCTGAGTTTCATCACAGCCAATCGCATAGGCAGGAATATCCGAATCATCTTCATATACATAATAGTTCTCATAGTAACCGGGTGATGCATATCCTATATCATAAATCAATCGCTCCTCCTCATCAAAGTATTGGGAATAGACCTGTCCAATCTGTCCCCAAATACCCCAATTGCGTGTAAAAGCCTTTTTTTTCACTGATCCATTTTCCCAATATTCAATTTTAGTAGAGGTTAACCATTCGAATTCTCCATAGTCCTCCATCTCAACAGTACGTGCTGAACCAAACACCACATAAGATGTAACTCTTCCTGCTTCGTCATATTCATAAGCCTCATCACAATTCTTTACCTGAACCCAATCATCCTGCTCCACAATCGAATCTATCGTTCGAATTGTATCAGCATCTTCTTTCTGAAAAGATTCACTCTTACATTCCCCTAATACAAATCCTTTCATTTCCACATAATCCTCATCATAGTGATAACGAATACCACAACCATGATTCGCAGTAAAATCATAATACAATTCCATCTGCAGATTGTCATCTTCATCATAATAGTAATACGTCGCGCCCGTCTTTGAAGCTCCCGGTTCCATATAAGCATCAATAAATGCTGCTTTTGTGTCATCTTGCAAAATACAATATCCATGTTCTAACTCAAAAGGTGATTCTACGCTCTGTAACTCTTTCCCTGTTGAAGCTGCACTACAGCTGCAACATAATATTCCAACTAATACTAACATACCGAACAATTTTTTCATGTTCCTTCTCCTTTGTAGATACTACACTTTGATTTTTTCCCGCGCACATTCGCCAAATGCCTGCGACCCCGCCGCTTGGCTCATTGTGTTCGCGTACATTGTATCATACAAATATGAAGGTACACAATAAGCAATCATTCTATATGCTTTTTCAAAAGAAAGCCTACGGAGAACCAGTTTCCTTCTCTTGCTGCAAAGACTTCCCCCTGCATACTCTCAACCAAAAGCTTTACAATAGACAGTCCTAAGCCGGTGGATTGATTCCTAGCTTCCTGCTCCACATAAAATCGCTGAAACACAGCGGAAGCATCCAGCCTGGAATCATCTGCAATGGGATTTCCTACACAAACCCGCACCCTTTCTGCCGACTCATTCCCCTCTAAATCGGCTGTCCGTTCTTCCGTAACGGAAACCCTCACTTCACCAACTGCGTATTGAAGACAATTCTTCAAAAGATTCTGCATTACGCGTTTCAGGAGTTCTTCATCTGCCATTGCTTTCCATATCACATCCTTTTCTAATCTCATGGAAAGCCCTTTTTCCTCAAATACAGGTACAAAGTCCGTCATAGTATCGGCTATAAGATTGGTTACATTTACCGGATGAAGGGAAATCTCCTGTTCCTGATTCATCCAATAGGAATACTCAAAGAACTGATGAATCCGGTACTCCAGCTCATCCGTATGCCGAAAGCAGACTGCCAGATAATCCCTGCCGGCTGTATCGATTTCACAGCGTTCCAGCAGCTGCAGATATCCCTTCATGACTGTTAACGGTGTGCGCAAATCATGAGAAATGTTGGTAATCAGGTTCTTGAACTCATTCTCCTGCATATTCTGACTTCTGCGATAATCTGTCTCCTGCTTTAATGTCTGATTCAGGGCAACCGTCATCTCCTTTAAGTCCTGATCCTGCAGCTCCAGAGTAATCATCCCTTCTGACCGCTCTTTTTGTCTATGCTCCAGCTGCCGTCTGATATTACGCAATTGCAGCTTAATGCCAATCAAATATATAATTAGAATACCACACAGAATACCCATGGCAACAAGTGCAAATACCATATTTGATGGTTCCCTCCTCAATGCAATATCCGTTGATTTATTTCAATTCTGTCTTTCGGAATTTCAGATATCCTATCGTACATATAATTCCAAGCCAAATCAAACTGATACCGGCAGTCAGCCAGATATCCGTCCACTGTACATCCAGCTTCAGTACCCGTTTATATAATCCCAACGGTGTATAATTAATCACTTCCCGAATACCTTCCGAAACAATCGATGCCAGCAGATTCCCGCCGAAGAGAATTCCAACAAAGCAGATTCCCATTGTCAGACCGACTTTTCGGGTCCAAAAAGCAATGACACCACAAAATGCAAACAGGCTCATATATGCCAGAATCGCCGCAAACATCATACCAATAATATAAGGAACCTGGCATAGATTACCACAAATATCTTGGGTGCCCAGACCATTCTTCAAAAATGCTGGCAGGCTTGTTGCCCACCAGTAGGCAAGACAAAGTCCCGTTACTACCAGCAAATACATCAACATCTTTGCTCCATATACCATAAGTCTTCTTCTTCCATAAGCTATGGATTCCTGAATGACCCGGTGTTCAAATCCGCCACTAATCAACCAACCTGCAAATAAACTAGCAAGCAATAATGCCATAGCACCATCCTGCATCATACTGCACAAGGAACCCCCACCATACATGAGATATCTTTGATCCAATGTTTTAAAAGCTTCTATATAAGAAGGATCAATCAACTTCATACCGAATATGATAGAGGCAATCAAAACAATTCCAAGGGTAATCTTTACCGATAATGCCTTTCTGACCTGATACCATTCACTTCTTAATAAACTAAGCATGCTCTACCCCTCCAATCACATTCATAAAATAATCCTCCAATGTAGTTTCAAATACTGCCATTTTCGTAACAACTATACCGTTATCATGCAGCACCTGAGCCAAACGCTCCCGTTCTTCTAACAAATCAAACAACTGCACACTGTTGTCCGGCATAACCTTAAAGTTCACCGTATGAAGTTGTTCTTCCAATACAACAGTCAGTTGATTTACATTTGTGCTTTCCAGAGAAATATAACATTTGCACCGTTCATCTAACTCTTCATGGGAAAGAATCTCTTTTACTTCTCCTTCATGAAGAATGATATAGTCCGTAGCTACCTGATACAGCTCCGGCAGATTGTGACTGGAAATGAGGATGGTTTTTCCATCATTTTCACTTAGTTTCTTTAATAAATTCCGGATTTCTATTACACCGGAAGGGTCTAAACCATTAATGGGTTCATCCAGCATTAGCAGTTCCGGATTCCCGATTAAGGCAACTGCAATTCCCAGCCTTTGTTTCATACCCAGGGAGAAATTCTTCACTCTCTTTCTGCCGGCATCTCTTAATCCTACCAGTTCCAACAGTTCATCTTCCACTTCATAATTGGGCAGACCTTTCATCAGACATTGCAGGTGCATATTCTCCTTTGCAGACATACCACTTACCAGTCCCGGTGCTTCAATCAGAGAACCAATTCGTTTTCCTGTCTCCTCCAGTTCATTTCGATTATTCCTGGCAAATAATTCAATACTGCCCTCTGTAGGAAATCCAAGACCAACTATCATTCGCATCAATGTAGTCTTACCGGCACCATTTTTTCCAATCAGACCATAAATCCGTCCCTGCTTTAAACAAAGATTCACATGATCTAATGCCGTTTGGGATTTATACCGTTTGGACAAATTCTTTGTCTCTAACACGATGTTATTCATAATCCTTTTTCCTCCTGCTCTTTCTATGTAAGCTTCGTATCTCTTACAATAGGAACTATATATAGAAAAGGTTTGATAAAAGTTAAGAAAAACAGAAGAAAGGTTAAAAAAAGGTTAAGTTTCACTTCGCCAGGCGGTATCCCAACCCCCATACAGTTTCAATATATTCTACCTCACTGTGTTTTTTTATTTTATTCCGGAGATTACTGATATGGGTCTTAATCACATTATCATCTCCTAAATACTCATATCCCCAAATCGTTTCATAGAGATTGGATTTGGAGAAAACCTTGTTTGGAAACTGCAGAAACAACTCCAGCATTAAGTATTCTGTAGAGGTAAGTTCTAAATCCGTTTCGTTAATCGTAATGGTCTTTGCTTCTGTATCCAACACCAGTTCCTTATAAGTAATCTGCTTCGTTGTCTCTTTCTTATGATATCGTCTTAGATTCGAAACAATCCTTGCCGTCACTTCTCCCAGGTCAAAGGGCTTGGTAATATAATCATCTGCTCCTAAGGTCAGCAGGTCAATTTTCGTACCTACCATGTCCTTTGCAGAAATCACAATAACCGGAATATCACTTTCTTTCCGAAGCTCCCGCAACACCTCATCCCCGCTTTTGTAGGGCAGCATCAAATCCAGCAGGACCAGATCAAAATGTTCCTGTTTCAATGCCTGCAATCCATCCATACCATTCCAAACAGATACTGTCTCATAGCCACTGTCCTGCAGAGTCTGTGCTAATAGCTGATTAACATCCTTTTCATCTTCGATAATTAAAATACGTTCCATACTGAAAACTCCTTCGCCTAAGCCCTCCACAATTTGAATAAATGTAAAAATATACTTGAAAATATCCGGAGAATTATGCTATATTTGAGTTAGAGAAGGTTTCGCCATCCACATGGGTGGTTGCCTCAGGAGATTTTGTCTTAACAGACAGCATCTACCCTGTTGAGGAAGAACAGGGTAGGTGTTTTACTTTATTTTCGCTTGTGTCTACTCTCTATGTAGGCAAGCAGTGCTATGATAAGCATTCCGTTAGGAAAGCCTACCACCCTGTACATGACGAAACCTGTTCTTATTATAGAATTAATTTTGTAAATATGTCAATATTTCATTTATTAAATTTCTGTGATCTTTCGTTTATCCTGTTTCAGAATTCGTTGTATAGCAAACTTTCCGGATATGGCTGCAATG
This sequence comes from Lachnospiraceae bacterium, assembly GCA_029068665.1. Classification (GTDB taxonomy): domain Bacteria; phylum Bacillota; class Clostridia; order Lachnospirales; family Lachnospiraceae; genus CAG-632. Next base: position 9,956 of record JAIECC010000025.1, on the reverse strand, counting down.
GGCAGACCTCCCGGTGCCATAATCCACTGTCCCGCAATGTAAAGATTATGAAGTCCCTTGATTTCTCCTTTTACCCGGAATGGCTTTACTCCCGGCTTCGTAATAAAGCTCATATAGGCACCATGGTAAGCATTGCAATACCGTTCATAGGTCAGGGGAGTCCAGCAGTCCAGCAGTTCTATATGTCCGTTCAGCTCCGGATATTCTGTCAGGATGCGTTCCTCTATCACTTGCACTAATTCCGCTTTCACCCGCTTATATTCTTCCTTGGATAAGCTCTTCCAATATAAGAAGTCCTGGTCCAGTTGTGATACATTGGTCTGTAAAACCATCTTTCCCTCCGGTGCAAAGTCCGGTTCGTACTCATAGCCTTTCAGTGACATATAGGAAATGCTGCGCTCACCTATGGTAAAAGGTTCACAGGCAAACAATACCGTATCCCTTTCCTTATAGATCCCCTGGTCAACAGAAAAAGCAAGCTGAAATCCGCTTTGCAGCGGATACCCTTCCATATTCTCATAGGGCTTTTTCCATACGGAATCCATCTTCTCTCTGCCAATCAGTGCAGAAAATAATTCCATAGTATCCACAGCAGATATCACATAATCCCCGGTATGACATTCTCCACTTTCCAATTCGATTCCTTTTGCCCGGTTTCCCTCAAGAATCACACGCTTTACCGGCATATTGAGATGGAGCCGTCCGCCTAATTCCAAAAAGCGGTTCACGATTCGATTACTCATTGCCAGTGAGCCACCCATTGGAAGCTCTCCATTCCCGCTTGCCATGGTTCCGTAAGAAACCAAAAGGGAATATGCTGTATATTCTTTGGGCATATACTCTGCAAAAAGCATCTTTAACAAAGGGTGGTGAAAACGGTCTGCCAGATCCTGTAAACTGATTTCCCCGTATTCCTTTATAACCTTTGGCATATCTGCCATTTCCTTTCCCATTTGAATATAATCCTTTATACCCATCATGTCCATAGGTTTTTCTGCCGGAATTACAGAAGCCGATGCATATCTTACATGCTGAATGAATCGACGTATTTCCTCTGCATCCTCCACCGACAGCTCCAGCAGCTCTCGTTCCGTCCGGTCCAGGTCCTTCCACAGCGTTGCCCGCTTTCCTTCATAAATACAGGTATAAAATGCATCATAGGCTGCATATTCCGTATCTTCTGTTAATGCACCCAAATCCCTCCAGACCTGATGCAAAGCAGTCCCCTCTCTGGTTCCTGTCAGCCAGTGAATACAATTGTCGATATGATGTCCCTTCCGGTTCCATCCCATACACTGTCCGCCGGCAACGGGATTTTTCTCGTAGATATCCACCTCATAGCCTGCCAGTCTGCCATAGATGCCGGCAGAAAGTCCTCCGATGCCTGCTCCGATTATTATTATCTTTTTATCTGCTTTTTTGTTTAATTTTCTATCCTTTTTCATTCATCCTACTCCTATCCAAATCTATGTTATTTCATTCTGTACGCCGTTCCATCCAAGTCTCTATGACTCCGCCTTCAACATTGCCACAATCCATTCCGGTTCCGGCAAGGGCAGCCTCGGTCTTGCCACGTATTGCTCCACCACTCCTTGAATACAGCACCAGTATAGATTGGATAATGCCAGTGCATCTCCCTGCCGGATGGTTCCCTCTGACTGACCTGCCAGTATGACCTCTCTGGCACTCCCAATCACATCCACACTTGCAGCCAGTTCCTTCACTTTAACCGGAATCTCTTCTGTCCGCTGCATCTGTGCCATCAGGACAAATAACTCTGCTGTAAATATATTTTCTTTTAAATACTGCAATAACTGAACGGTAAATTTCTGAAAAAAATCAAGAGGTGCAACACTATCCATCCGCATAGGATACTGCATCCCATATACCCCCATTTTTACCAATTCCTCCAGCAGACTTTCCTTAGTTGGAAAATAATGAAATAATAGTCCTTCACTAATCTTTGCTTCTCTGGAAATCTGACTGGTCTTGGTGCCATGATAGCCCTGGTGGATAAACAAATGTAATGCAACCTGAAGAATCTGATTCCTTCTGTATTCCTTCTGTTCCTTTCTTGTCATGATATGCCTCCTTCATTAAGTATCAACTTTATGATAACCACACTTTCAGAAAAAATATAGAGGTATTTACTCAACGAAAAGATGCTCTCAGGCAAGACCGGACCTTATCCTTGAGAGCATCTTAATTATATGATTTCATTTTTAGTTTGACACTTCCGTAAATACCAGTTCTACAGGTGCATAATCCCCCCGGGAGCGTGGAAGAAGAATCCCCGCCTCCATCAGTGCTGCTCCTGTATACTCCTGTTCCGTGTCCTCTAACCGATAGCGTTTCCCTGCTGCCAGCCCCTGCAGGCGGACCGGATAGCGCAGCATATTTGCTTCCGTCCAAAAAATCATACCATGGACCAGAACCTGACTCTGATCCGGAGAAACAAATTCCCAAACCGCAAATTTATCCTCCATTGGATTGCTTAGCCGATAGTAAGCCCCATTATGAATCAATGGACCGTATTTCTTGAACCGCTTAATCTGTGCAGTCACTTCCTTCTTCTCTTCTTCACTTAAGGTATTCAAATCCAGTTCATAACCGAAGCTTCCTGCCATGGCGGTTACAGCTCTTGTCCCGAAAGGCGTCACTCTTCCGGTCTGATGATTCGGTACGGCAGATACATGGGAGCCTACCGCTGATACGGGATAGAAAAAGCTGGTTCCATACTGAATCCTGGTCCGTTCATATGCATCCGTATTATCACTGCACCAAATCTGCGGACAATAATACAACATACCTGCATCAAAGCGTCCGCCGCCGCCACTACCGCCTTCGAATAACACATTGGGATAATCACGGGTCAGCCGTTCCAGTAATTCATAGAGTCCAAGCACATATCGGTGGGGCATTTCTCCCTGCCGATCCGGGGTCAGCTCCGCAGAATACCAGTCGCTGATACTGCGGTTCATATCCCATTTCACATATTCTACATTGGCACTATCCAATACAGCACTGATGGCCTGATACAGATAGTCTCTTACTTCTTTCCGGGTCATATCCAACAGCAGCCGGGACCGTCCCCGCATAGGCTTTCTTCCCGGAATCTGAATCGCCCAATCCGGATGTGCCCGGTACAGGTCACTATCCTCTGATATCATTTCCGGCTCAAACCAGATGCCGAACTTCATGCCGAGGTCATTCACCTGCTCCACCAGCTTCACCAGTCCGCCCTTTAGCTTCTTCTCGTTCACATACCAGTCTCCAAGACCGGAACAATCATCATCCCGCTTTCCAAACCAGCCATCATCCATGACCATCATATCAACACCCAGTCTGGCTGCCTCTTTTGCTATATTCAATAACTTTTTATCATCAAAATCAAAATATGCAGCTTCCCGGTTATTAATTAAAACCGGTCGCTCTTCCAGCTTATATTTCCCACGGCAAACATGCTCCCGAATGATGCGATGGAACTGCCGGGACAAGGCTCCCATCCCCTCATTGGAGCAGGATAAAATCACCTCCGGCGCATAGAAACAGTCCTTTCCCTCCAGCTTCCAGGAAAAGGTATCCGGATGAATTCCCATGACCACCCGGGTCTGATTTAACTGATCCTTTTCTATCTGTGCCTGAAATCCTCCACTATACATCAGGGCCGCTCCGATACAGAAGCCGCTGGTCTCCGTACAACCCTTTTCGCATAACAAAATCGCTGGATTCTGCTGATGACTTGACATCCCTCGTACACTTCCGCTTTCCTGAATACCATGGAACACCTCCAGTCGTTCAAACTGCCGCTCCATGGCATGTCTGCCATGAAAATGAATCCATTCCCAGTCACCATAAGGAAAATCCAGACATAAGCTGTGTACCCTCTGAAGGGTAACTGCCTGTTCTCCTCTGTTCTCAATAATCACGCTGCGGGTAATGATATCATATTCTTCTAATATCCCATATTGTAATATTACATAGATTTCCGTTGCCGTATCCTTCAGAACGATTTCAAGGGTATCTGCTTCCTGTTCCTCTGCATATACGGCAGGAAGCCCCGGAATACTATACTTTCCTTCTGTTATCCTATATGCCTTGCACCGCAGATCCAAAGCATTACTGCCGTTTTCATGAACGATAGCAACAGCAGGAACACGATAATCTCCCACCCCTGCCGTTCCATACTCTAGAGGCAGGGTATTCAGCGAGTAGGTACGACAGGTATCCGCCTCATAAATATTACCTGCAAATCCTACATCCGGATAATCCAGCAGATAATCCATATCCTGTTCGGTCTTTGGACCATACCAGAGATGACGCAATACTCCATGTTCATCCGCCTTCATCTGATACAGGCTGTTCTTTGTTTCTAAATAAAATACCTTGTTTTCTACTCTTACTGCCATAAGGGAACGACTCCTCTCCATTTGGTTATTTTGCTATCATTTTCTCTAATGGGACTGCTCTGCCCGGGATGGTTTATGGATACTGTGATACCACTTGGCAACTGCCGTACCGATAATAATAACGTATCCAATGATACTGAATCCGTCCGGCAGCTGTTCCAGAAAAAGCATTCCCCAGATTGCTGCAAATACTACATTGGAGAAATCATACACGGAAATCTCCTTTGCCGGTGCGTAGGTGTATGCCTTGGTAATAAAGACCTGCCCTCCTGCAGCTGCCGCTCCGGTAATCCACAGATAAATCCACTGCTTTACAGACATCGGTGTAAAATGAAACAGCAGCCAGGGTAAGGTACACAAAGTAGAAAAGGCAGAGAAAAACAATACAATCATCATTCCATTCTCTCCCCTCTGTCCCAGCTTTCGAACATACGTATAGGCAAAGCCTGCACCACAGCCCCCAAGAACCCCTGCCAGTGCAGGTATGACCTCTACATTAAAGCTTGGTTTTACCACGAACAACGCTCCCAGAAAAGCAACCAGTACTGCCAGCCATTCGTATTTATTGGCAACCTCCTTGAGAATAAAAGCAGAAAAAATGATGGCAAAAAACGGGGATAATTTATTCAGAATGGAAGCATCTGATATGGCCAGATGATCTACCGCATAGAAGTTCATCACCATTCCAAGAGTACCGCCTATGGCACGGCACAGCAGATACTTCAGATTCCCCTTTCCTATACGGAAGGGCTGATGACTTTTCAGCATGGCGGCTGCAGCAATTATCAAAGCCACTGCATTTCGAAAGAAACACTTCTGTATGACCGGCACATCACCGGACAGACGGATAAAGAGACTCATCAGGGAAAAGCAAAAAGCAGATGTTATAATACAGAGTACACCCTTTACAGATTTCGATATGAGCCGATTTTCCGGCTTTTTTAATTCTTTTGCCTCGGAGGCCTTCCTCTCTTGTTCCTGTGTATCCAAAATCCACGACTCCTGTCCGCTAAAATACAGCGTTTTCTTACTTACATTTCATCAAAATAACCGACATAATCTACCTTGTATTTCCCTTTGGGAAACAGATATTTGTATAAATCAATGAAATAATCATCGGTCATACTGGCAATATAATCCACTACCATATCTTCCGGTGCATTTTCTTCATAATTGGCATCAGAATAATAATGGGTCAAATCCTGAATATAGGCTATGTGGTGCTTATACAAAACGGAATCCCGATTCAAAGACCTTGCATCCTCCAGCAGTCTTTCGTAAACAGACTCCAGCATGGGATGTATCTGCTCCTGGTACACCTTAGCCACTGCCTCATTCCCATAAATCATTTTATAATTCTCCCGCTTGCCGATGGAAAAGGCTTCAAAATATGCTTCATCCATCTTTAAGTACGGCTTTCCATAACTGTTTTCTACAATATTTACAATCATATTGTTGATAATCTCAGCATTGGAGGTGCCGATTTCTCCTCCGGTATAGCTTGGCTCCTTTTCAAAGAGATTCAGCTTCACTGCATCCTGCCGATCCTTCCCCAGATAGGCAATAATATCCGAAACCCGCATGACACATGCCTCCAGTGTAGCCGGTACCAGTTCCTTATTTGCCTGATAATCCCGATAGCATGCCTCTACTCTTTCATCAAATACGGTAAAGTCCCTGTAGGGCCGGGGACGATACTCCTGCAGTTCCAGCTCTCCATTATGACAGATAATACCATCCAGAGTCTGTAAGCTGATATTCAACAGAAATATCTTATCCAATACTCTTGCACTTTGTATGTTATGATTAAAATGCCGTCCGGTTTCTCCATAATAGAGTTCATCCAGCTTGCGCTCGCCGGCATGGCCAAAGGGCGTATGTCCAATATCGTGTCCAAGGGAAATCGCCTCAATCAAGTCCAGATTCAGATTCAGAAGACTGCCGATATTTCTGGCGATTCGGGATACCAGCTGCACATGCTGGGACCGTCTGGAAATGTCATCATTTTTATACAGGGAAAATACCTGGGTCTTATCTGCATAGCGATTATAATAGGGAATATGCATGATTTTCTCTACATCCCGGACAAAAGCCGGCCGCCAAAGATTCGCCTTGTCGTGGTCCTCATTCCGGCGCAGAACATTTTCATCCTGAAATGCATAAGGATTCACAACATGATGATTGCGGTCCTCCATAATGCGCGCCTGCAGCTCTTTGGATAAGTTGTGGTATTTGGACATGATAACACCTCCGTTACAGAAATTCCTATTCTCTATTATAACGGAGGTGTTATGGATAAACAATATTAGTTTTTGTAAATCACCTGCATGGCTAACCTTCCACTGTCACGGTCGTTGCCTGTTCTGTGCATTCCAGTCTGCATTGAAAGTCATGAAGCTCTGCAATATCTTTTACAATTGCCAGTCCCAGTCCAATTCCGGATTCCCGTTCTCTTGCTTCGTCCCCTTTCACATAAGGCTGAAATACTGTATTCCATTTTTCCTTCGGCAGAGTCACACCGGTATTCGTAATCTGAATCCGATTGTCTGCCAGCCGGATTCGGATTGCTTCCCCTGCCGGCGAGTATTTCACTGCATTTTCCACCAGATTCTTCAACGCCCGTTCCATTAACTGCGGGTCTGCTTCCATATACCCGCTTCCCTGAATCTCCAATTGCAGATTCTTTTCCTTTCGTTCCAGTTCAAAGCAGGCTGCTGTCGCTTCTGCCAGCTTTCGCAGTTCTATCCGTTCTTTACAAATGGGGGCTTCCGGCTGTTGTAACCGGGCAAGACTCAACATATCCTTGATCAACCGGCTCATATAATCAATATTCGAATAAATCGCCTCATAATAATGCTCCTGCTTCTCCGGGTTCATATTCGACTGCAAATTCTCCGTATACCCGGAAATTGCCATTAAGGGGGTCTTTAAGTCATGAGCCAGTGCATTGGTATAATCCCGCTGGCGACTTACTAGTTCCTGCTCTTTTTTCATGGTACGTGCAAAGCCTTTGGCGATTACCAGAGCAATGAACGCTGAAAACAGGATTCCAACCACCCATCCCAGAGCTACATAAACGTATACTGTACTTTGTACCTGCTTCTGTTTTAACAGAACAAAATAATAATGTGTGTCTTCAAAAACAATGGGTATCACTACCTGACGATAGGTTTTATTATTCTTCCTCTGAACTTCATAAGTACTTGCAACACTTGCATATCGCAGCTCAGCAGCTTGTCTGTCCTCTTCTATTATATTGGCTAACAATGCCGTCTCCATGTCCTCCAAGGATGCCTGTGGTTCTGCAACGTATACGTTTGTAGTGTAATAGGTCCCGGCTTCTTTTGCAGCTGCAGCCCTTTGCAGCATATCCTCTACACTGTCTCCATCTCTCAGTAGATCCAGTCCGGTCAGATAAGTGCTATCCTCTGCCGGCAGGCTTACATCTATGATTACCTCCTCCTGCAAATGATAATACTCCCCTTCCATGGTATAGATGTTGACCCGGACCGGATAGAACTTACTTCCCTGAATATATACTTCATCTATGCGAAGAATCGGTCTGTCTCCTTCTGCCACCTGATCCATCCATGCTTCATACCGTTCCAATATCTGCTGCTCTACCTCCTGATCTGCACAACGGTAGTAAGATTGAAGACCTCTGTCCGTACGAATATACAGGGCAGGCCGCTGTTCCAGCAGAACGGTTCCCTGGTCATCGCACAAATACGCAGCTGCCATGTCGTGTGAAGCAACTGTTACGTTCACAAGCCACTCCAGTGCAGCCATTGCATGTTCATAGGCCGCTGCGGAATCATCCTGTACTTCCTGGTCATAATTACTCTGAATCTCATTTAAATAGTCAAGCTGGTCATTCACAACGGATGAAAACGCTTCTTCTTCCATCGCCGTCAGACTCTGGTGTACAAGTAACGTACCCACTGCTAAAAATAATGCTACTACCAGCAATACCGGCCACCATGCAGCAAACCATATTTGACGGAAGCTTTTATTCTCCTGGTTTCCGTTTTCCTTCTTTTTCACTTTTTTCATAGTCATCCCTCCAATCGATATCCCTGTGTGACTACCGTCTTGATCTGTGTTCCGGCAGTCCCCAGTGCCTTTCGGAGTTTCTTGACATGATTATCCACAATCCGGTCGTTTCCCATATAGTCATATCCCCAGACCCGGTTCAGCAGCATGTCTCTGGACAGCACAATTCCCTTATTCTCCATGAAATACTTTAGTAATGCGTATTCCTTCGGGGCTAATTCCACATTTCTGCTCTCCCCATCTGCTTTGACCGTGACCCGGAATGTCACAGGGTTTAACTCAATGGCCGCCGCCTGCAGCACATTGGTCCCCAGCATCCCCTGGGTGCGGTTCAGCAGTGCTTGCGTCTTGGCATACAGCTCTGCAATGAAAAATGGTTTCACCACATAATCATCACATCCCAGACTATACCCATACAACCGATCCTCCTCCTGCCCCCGGGCCGTCAGAAAAATAATCGGTACAATGCTATGCCTGCGAATGCTTCTGCATAGGGAAAATCCATCCATACCGGGAAGCATAATATCCAGAAGTACCAGATCATAGTCCCGCTGATTTGTCAGAACCTCGCCTTCTATGCCATCCTTGGCACAATCCAGCACCAGCCTTCCTTCACCCTTTGCCAGAAAATAATCGGTCACTACCTCCCGAATCTGTGCATCGTCTTCTACTAATAGTATACGAACCGTTTTGTCCATCCTGTCACCTCCAAATGTGCACCATACCTTAGGTATAGTGTCACTATATCGAATGGTTATATCCTTATTATATCCTTTGTGTGTTTTTTTGGAATCCTTTTTATATTCCTTTGATATCTTCCTGTAATCTTTTGCGGCAGGGATAACCCGTAGAATCGGGACGAATAAACAGCCTCTTCGTCGGGAAGAGGCTGTTGGAGATTATAAAATTATTTGCTTTTTCCAGCCTGCAGTCCATCAACAATTGCTCCATTTGACTGCAAGCTTTTACATCATGGGCACAGGCTCTATAATAATTCTTCGTTATAGTGCCTCTTCATATACAGATTCTTTAAAACCCAAAATCACTTTATCATCCGTGACCAAAAGCGGACGCTTTACCAGCATTCCATCCGTGGCAAGCAGCTTCAGCTTCTCATCCTCTGTCATATTCGGAAGCTTGTCCTTTAACTCCATGGACTTGTATAACAAGCCACTGGTATTGAAAAACTTCTTGATATCAAGACCGCTTTTCTTGTACCACTTCTTCAGTTCATCATAGGTGGGATTATCCTGCTTGATATCACGGAATTCATAGGTGATGTGGTGATTGTCTAAGTAGTTTTTTGCCTTTTGGCAGGTAGTGCACTTTGGGTAGGATAAAAATAACATGTGGGAGGCCTCCTTTAATTTCATTAATATTATTTTTAAGATTTGAGTTTTCAATTAATTCTAAGTCTGCCGATAAGCACTGTATAGAATCTAAGATGTCTGTTACCAATCTTAACATTTACTAAAGAGGGGTTAACTACTACTT
>JAIECC010000249.1 GCA_029068665.1 Lachnospiraceae bacterium | reverse complement strand
TCAGCTTTTCTGCAAATTTTACAATTAAACTGATTTTCTCTTTGATGGCTTCAATATCATACTTTTTCGCAAATACCTCAATGGACATATCAAAATACAGATCAAAAAGGTCATCCTTGGCTTCTCCTATAAGAATATCTTTGTTATAGGAAAGATATGCCTCCATCTCCCGGATACCCAGCGTAAACCGCCGCATCTGTGCCGCTGCTTCCATAATAGCGCCAACTGTCATAGCATCATCCTTTCCCATCAGCCGCAGATATTCCTGCATATAGGTTTTGACAAGGCTTACACTATTATTTACCTCCCATTTTTCTGCCCGGTGCTGCATTTGCAGCGGATAAAAATGTTCAATCTTTGAAAAATTCTGTTCCTCTACCTTATATTTGGCACAAAGGGTCTTATAGTCGTTAAACACCGTTTCTACAAAGGTATGAAACTGACGGGCTTTATTGTATAAATCCGAATATAATGTAAGAAGGTAATGTCTCTGCTGAATTGCCGAGCGAAGGAAAATATTCCTTACTTTTTCATGTCCATTCAAAATCTTCTGCAAATCCTCGGAACTTTCACAGGTAAACATCGCCAGGACCGTATCTTCTCCCGCAACATAATCACAGAGAAATATATCCTTTTCCAAAATACCCACAATGGCATTTTTTTCTAATTTCACCTCAGAAAAATCAAACTTTTGGATGACAGAGCCTTCCTGCACCAAATACCAATATTTTACTTTATCATTTCTTTTCGCTATGACCTGGTCACGCTGGAGCTTTATTGTTTCCATGTTGATCCTTTCTTTCCATCAATGATTCCTTTTCCGCAGTGCCACTCGGAAACATTCGTTTCCTCGTTGAACAAGTCTTAGGGGTTATGACTGTCTTTCTCTACCTTGGTACAGTCCGACCTCAGGACTCCTCCCAGCTTCGCTGGGTCCCTCCTCAAGTCAAATTACGCCCTATCAAAATCAAATCTGTCAAATCCGCCTGCAAGCAGCCGGATTTCCAGCTTGCGATTTTGGCACCAACTTCTGCTGACTGCTTTTTCGCAGTGCCACTCGGAAACATCCGTTTCCTCGTTGTCGGGCTTGCGCCCTATCAAAATCGAACCTGTCAATCCCGTCTGCAAGCAGCCGGATTTCCAGCTTGCGATTTTGGCACTGCTCACTGTAATGCATATTATATCATTGGAAAAGAACAAAGGCAATAAGAACCGTTCTGCCAGATTTTATCCATTTACCAGCATATTTTCAATAAAGACTCCATAGCCCTTGGTACTGTCATTTACAAATACATGGGTAACAGCACCCACCAGCTTACCATTCTGCAGAATCGGACTGCCGCTCATGCCCTGGATAATTCCTCCCGTCAATTCCAGTAATTCCGGATCTGTGACCTGAATTTCCAGTCCCTTTGTGGTATGGGCATCTCCAAAATGAATAGCCGTAATCTGAATCTTGTAATCCTTCATGACACCGGAAATATCCGAGCGGATATAAGCTTCTCCCAATTGCACCTCCTGCTTTAATCCTACGGGAACCACTGTCTGATTTATATCCTCCGGAAGCTGCTCCATAGAAGTAATCGTACCTGTAATACCACAATCCGTATTGGCTTCTATTTCACCAAGATACCCTTCTGCAGAATAATCTACGGTTCCGGATACAGAACCGGGGGAACCGCTGGCACCTGCCGTAATTCCGATGATAGAAGCCTTTCGCAATTCTCCATCTTCCAGGTCTACCAGTTTTCCCGTATCCACATCATTCACCCCATGTCCCAGCGCACCGAATTTATGGTCGGCAACATAGGTCAGGGTTCCGATTCCCTGCATATCATCCCGCACCCAGATGCCTGCTTTATATACACCATCCATGGCGAGTACAGGCCTTACCCGTACATCTATGGACTGGTTATTCCGGTGCAGGGTAATAATAATATCTTCCCCGGCAGATTCCTGAATGCTCTGAATCAACTCCTCTTTTCCTGTAATATACTTCCCGTTTACCGCCTGTATATAGTCACCGGCCTGAAGCACATTGGCAGCCGGAGCCGATTCCATGCCGTTTACATCCGTAATGATTCCGGTATCAATTACCATAATGCCTTCCGTTTCCAGATAAATCCCTACCGGACAGCCACAGGGAATCACATATATTTCTTCAATTGCCTCTACCCGAACCGTTTTCAGCGGGATTACGCCAAACAGTCGGACCTCCATTTCATAATGTCCGGTATCCCATGCTGTCATGGTAAAAGGCTGCTGCAAGGTCCACTGCTGATCGGATTCCAACACCCTTGCACTTGCCGGAATGGAAAAGTCAAAATCCTCCTTATCACCGGCAATTACTTGAATTTCATTTGGAATACAGGTCTTGTAATATTCCAGCCACCCCCACCCGGTAATGGGAAGCAGTCCCATTAAAATACAAAAGAACCCTATTTTTCCTTTCATCTCCTTGTCTCCTTTGAAATAAAAAACACTAAAAACAGATGGTTTCTGTTC
>JAIECC010000248.1:2262-2507 GCA_029068665.1 Lachnospiraceae bacterium | reverse complement strand
GTCTTATATTTATTCTCTATTGCTTGAACCTGGCTTCCCCTTCCATGGATTTTCTTTGGGTAATTCTGGGAACGGTCATACTCTGTGTTCTGGAAACCATTTTGTCCAAATTTGATTTTGGGAATCGCTTTTTTGTTCTAAAGCTGTTTACCTTTGTTCAGTACATGTTTTATCTGGTTATGATGTATTTTGCCCTTGATGTGAATACGTCTCTTACTCTTGGGCTGGGAGCCATGGTGCTTACC
>JAIECC010000248.1:0-2252 GCA_029068665.1 Lachnospiraceae bacterium | reverse complement strand
GTGCTTACCTTTATGTTTGAATTCTCTTACTATAATGATATTACCGATGATCTGAAGAAGTTTAAGTGCTTATTTATCCTGATTTTTCCTGCAATTCTTTGTATTGCACTTCATTTTTCGATTCGCGGCATTGAATTTTCCAGTTTTCTGCTGTTGATTGCCTATGGCATGCTTTGCTTGGTGGATATATTGGTGGTGCATTTGTTTTATTTAAATGAGCATAGCCTGATGAAGCAGTATGACCTGCTTCTGTCGGAAATGGATACCATGGAAGATCATAATGCAGAACTTCGGAATTTTAAGAACCGGATTGAAAAAGTAAATGATGAGCTGAATCTCCAACGGATTCAGTTAGGACAGATGAACAAGGAAATCCAGCAGACCAATGCAGAACTAACGGCTCAGGCAGATATCCTAAAGTTTGTAAACCGGTCCTTTTCCATGGATATGACCGCAATTATGGAATACATTATTGATGTCATCATACGGGTTCGTCGTGTTGAATTCTGTGGTATATATATTGATAAAGGGGTTTATCACAATAAAAAGCCTGTGGCAGTCTGCAAATGTGTTTCTAATCCGGATATGGTCAATACCTCAGAGCTGAGCTTTTTATTCCATAATACACCGGAACGGGAAGAAGACAGACTGGTGATTAATGCATTTCCGCCAGAGGAATATCCGCAGCTCAGTAAGACAAAAGTAGCTTCCATGCTGGTGCTTCCTTTGGTTCTGGAAGACAAGAAATATGGAATTCTTGTCAGTGGCTCCAGAATACCAAGAGTTTTTGATAATTATATTGCCTTTTATGATGTTATCGTACCGCAGTTTGATCTGGCCATTCATAATATCAAAATGTATGCCCAGATGCGGCATATTGCCCAGACCGACGGTTTAACCGGAATTAATAACCGGACCCATTTTAACAAGCTGTTTGCGGATCAGATGGAGCAGACGGTGAAAAAGAAAGAGCCTTTAACGGTTGCTTTGTTTGATATTGATAAGTTCAAGCGGATTAATGATACTTATGGACATCTGGCAGGAGATGAAGTAATCAAAGAAATCGCCCATATCACTGCCAGACATATTGAGGACCCGGACTTAGGATTTATCTGCCGCTATGGCGGGGAAGAATTTGTCATTGCACTTCCCAATATGGACATCCAGCAGGCTTTGCCGATTATTGAGGAGCTTCACCGGGATATTGCCAATACCACCATAGAGGCTTATGGACATATTATTACCATGAATGTCAGTATCGGTATATCTTCCTATCCGGAAATCTGTGATGATGTGAATGCATTGATCAAGCGGGCGGACTGGTCTATGTATTATGCAAAGGAACATGGAAGAGGACAGATCAAGGTAGACGGACCGGATATTACGGAAAGCTAATTGTACGAAGAAAAAGACAATTTTTTCCCAATTTGTGTATTGTATACAATTATGGGACTTGTTATAATTAATTATGATGATATGGAAAGGAGAATATGTAAAGTGGGGTTCATTGACAGGATTAAAGAGCGCGCGAAACAGAAGAAGATGACAATTGTTCTACCGGAAACCAGTGATAGACGAACTGTCATAGCAGCGCATAAAGTATTAGAAGAGGATATTGCGGATCTGATTTTAATTGGAAATAAGGCTGATATTCTAAGCACCGCCGAAGGCTTGGATTTAAGTAAAGCAACCTTTATTGATCCTAAAAATTGTGAAAAACTGGAGGAATATGCAAAGCTGTTGGCCGATATTCGTAAAAGTAAGGGAATGACTGTGGATGAGGCACGGGAGATTCTTCTAACCAATCCGTTATTTTTGGGCTGTATTATGGTAAAAGCCAATGATGCGGATGGTATGGTAGCCGGAGCAATCAATTCGTCTGCCAATGTATTGCGGGCAGCACTGCAGACCTTGAAAACAGCACCGGACATTAAGCTGGTGTCAGCGTTTTTCCTTGTAGTTGTACCAAACTGTGATATGGGTGCAGATGGTACCTTTATTTTTGCAGATGCTGGTCTGAATCAGACACCAACAGCAGAGGAAATTGCGTACATAGCAGAAAGCTCTGCACAATCCTTCCGCCTGTTAGTGGAAAAGGAGCCGATTGTAGCTATGCTTTCCCATTCAACCAAGGGTAGTGCAAAGCACCCGGAGGTGGATAAGATGGTGGAGGCAACCAGACTGACCCGTGAATAAGATCCGACCGTGAAGGTGGATGGCGCATTGCACTCAGAACCTGATATAGTTCCGCC
>JAIECC010000247.1 GCA_029068665.1 Lachnospiraceae bacterium | reverse complement strand
TTGCAAATGCACAGGCTTTGACAAAGCAAGAACACGATATTGAAGATACCCGGAAGGAAATGGTATATGTTCCAAATGTCAGGATGGAGGAGGTACCTGCAGAGCTTCTGGATGATGCTTCAGCAGAAAATCCTACAGAGGGTCTTGAAGAAGATTCTACAGTAAGTCCTCAGGCTGCAGCAGAATGGCGGATTACAAGTGCAGCGGACTGGGAGGCCCTGCTGAGTGGTGCAAAAAGTTCCGACTGGTCAGATGGCAGTTATACTGGAGAAGATGATGTTACTATTATTCTGGAAGCAGATATTGTAACAGCCCGGGATTCTATTTATCTCACCAAGGAGAATATTACGTTCACTCTTGATTTGAATAAGCATTCCCTTCAAAGCAGTGCAGGTATTATACATGTGAACAGTACCAATGATACAGGTGGAAAGCGGATAGAAAATTCCTTTGTACTTTGCAACGGCAAAATTGTAAATACCTGTATTGATACCTCCAATGCCATGGAGAATGTGGATATTCATGGAGTTGATTTTACGAACATGCGTGCCGGTGCTGTACAGAGCTCATCCTCCACCGGCTGTAAGATTCAGGATTGTTCCTTTTCTCATGTTAATGGTACAAATGCAGATACTGCTATTGTAGCTGCTTATTCTGGCTCTGTACAGATTTACAGGGTTTCCATCGATGGGTTTCGGAAGGGAATTGATTGTACATATAGCGGTTCGGATGTAAAGAATATTACAGTTTCCGGTGCCGAAATAGGAATAGATTTATCCTTTTCCAGCAATAGCACAATTACTGATTCAACCTTGGGCGGAAATAAGGCAGAAGGAAGCCGGGGCATTGTTTGTGATGGGGTGATGAACTCCGTTAATGCGTTATTTGAAGATTTATTCGGTATAACCCGGGTTAACATTTCGGATTTTGACAGTGGTATACGGATTAGCACGGGAGAACTTGCTTTGGATAAGTGTAAAATTACGAATGTGAATCGCGGACTGGATTCCAGATCTGAGGCTGGCAGTGATGGCACTGCACATTTCACTATTCGGGATAGCATTTTGGCTGCCAATAAAAGTGTTACAGAGGGGTCTTATGGTATTTATGCACCTTTAGGATATATATGTATAAATACAGAGGTGAAAGGATTCAAGGTAGGAAGCTTTAATAGCTCGGCTACTGCTGCTATTGCGAATTGTACCTTCGATAATCTGGATTGTAATGTACGTGCTGCATCTGGAGTTGTGTATAACAGCATCTTAAAAAATGCAGATATAGGATTCGAGACATACTCTGTGGCAACGGCTTATATAGTTGATACAGAGGTTTCAGGAAAAAATACATCCGGAAGTATAGGAATCTGGGAATCTCAAGCGAATGGCACACTGGTTGCACTTGATACGGCATTCGTTTCACCGGATAGTTTGAATAATCCAACTCTGAATACACTGGTTGCTTATGTTGAATCGGCTCAGCTGCAAGCACCTCAATATGATATGCTGGTATCGGCCTACGATACCGGTTTACAGTGTGACGGTAATCAGATACAGATTGGAGACATAGAAGTAAAGGATTGTGGCACAGGGATAAAAGGAACTGCCTGCCATGGTATCCAGGGAGCAAATGAGATTTCAGATAATTATATACATGATTGCGAAATTGGAGTTGAGTGTAATAGTTTATTCTTAAAAAGTAATATGTATATCTATAATTGCAGTCAAACCGGTATGAAGATTCATCAACAGCTATCAGATCCGCGCCTGTTGGAAATCTATCATTGTGGAGATGGACTTGTATTTGATGGTACTTTGTTGACTAATGGGCCTCATCTTCGGATTCATGATAATACCGGAGACGGATTTTCCTATACCGGTTCATCTCCGGCCACAGTGAGGGCTACCATGGAGATATACAATAATGGGGGCTGGAATGTCCTTGGGGACGATATTAATATGTTTCAATTAATTTTTGATAGCAGTAATGAGTTTACTTGCCGGTTGGAAAATGGCGGTCTTGGAAACATGAATATAAAATCGCGAAATAGCGCCGGCGGCATGTATATGTTAAATGTATCCCTTTTAAAATCTGATGAAAGCATATATTATGTATATCCGCAAAAGGAGCTTTATATTAGCCCTCAAGGGAATGCTTCATGGACGGGACCTACGGACTGGCTGCAGGGCAGTATGGTATTTGATACAGAGAATTATGCGGAGGGAGCAGCAGCTGCCTATGTTCAACAACCTTATATTCGCACTACCGCTGATACTCAGAATAACACCTGGGATTTTGTACGTACTCACTTTTTTGCAGCAAAGGAAGGCTGGATTATCCAATATGATATGAATGCAACTCCTGTAATGGGCGGATATCCTCTGGTATTTACAGAAGGCTGCAATGTAACCTATGACTACAAAACCAATGGCGGGACAAGCATACAAAGCGATTATGAAAAAATAACCTATCTTGAGGGAGAGGCTGTTGATTTAAGCATAACTGCTTCCCGTCCGGGCTATGAGTTCCTTGGTTGGAGTACCAGTCCCGATGCACATAAGCCGGTATCTGCTTTGACAGCAGGAAAGAAGAACATAACCCTGTATGCTGTTTACCGGAAGGCAGTGACCTTCACTTATCATACCTATGATTCGTCGCTGGATTATACCCAGGATGGATATATATTCAATCGGGAGAAGGTTCCTTATGAGGACCTGGGCGGCAGTCAGGCGTTAAGAGTCCTTTCCTATGCAGAGCAGGTTCCGGAAAGCGCTTATGTGTATGCCGGCTACAGCTTTGATGGCAGGAACAAAACGGACCTGTTCCGGGACGGTGCAATTCCTTCCAGCGAGCAGACGGATATTTACTGTGTCTATATCATAAATGGGGTTTTGAGCTATCTGAAGCCGGATGGTGCGGTGGATCATCAGCAGACAGTAGAAGCGTTCTATACGATATTAGACAGCCTGCCCTATCAGTTCTCTTATGTGCTTCATTCCTTCCGTCCGGAGAAGGGATATGTATTCAGCGGCTGGCGGGATGCAGCAGGGGGGCTTTATGCTCCGGGCAGTACCTATGTGACAACTCAGAATCCGGCAGAGCTTCAGGCAGAGATAAGACCGCTTCTGGTATCTTCGCTGGTGGTATCGCCAAAGCATAGCACTGTCAGCATAGGTGAAACCATTCAGTTGCGGGCTGACATTCAGCCGGAGGATGTGCTGGATCCAACGGTAACCTGGACGACCTCGGATGCTTCCATTGCAACCGTAGATGCCAATGGTCTGGTAACGGCACATGGGGA
>JAIECC010000246.1 GCA_029068665.1 Lachnospiraceae bacterium | reverse complement strand
GGAAAGACCGGCATCCAGGGGTACCGCAACGGTTTTTCCCGTAATAATGCCAAGATAGCTTTCAATCCACTCTACGGAACTGGTTCCAATCAAAGCAATATGCTTCCCCTTAAAACCCTCTGCAAGCAATCCCTTTCTTATTGCTGCAGCATTCCCCATCAGTTCACTATAACTTCTCTCAAAAATTTCCTTTTTTTTCAGCCACTTTACAGCTTTCATCTCTGAAAACTTCTTTTCGCTTTCCTCCAATATATCCCGAATCAGCATTCCCATAATATACCTCCCGCTCTGGTCAATTACATTTTCTCCAACAATTCAAGTGCCTCTGCAATGGTCAGAATCTTTAATGCATCTTCTTCTTCCAGCTCCACGTCAAAGGTATCCTCTAATTCGCCCAAAAGCGACATAAAATCAAGAGAACTAAAACCTAAATCTTCCCGGAATCTCATTTCATTTGTCATGTCCTCCGGCTTTACCTCGCAATACTGTGCTACGATTGTTTTAAACTGCATTTCCTTTGTCATTGTCTTCCTCCATTCATCATTCATTGATTTTTATACCTGATCCATAATTTCTCCGATACTCATATCCGGCTCTGCAATACCCTTAAAAAGAATACGCATCATATAGTAATATAAAAGCTCCATATCATTCTCATTTAAATGAGCGGTCTGATAGTGGTAGGAGAAATTCATTCCTCCATTTTCGGTATGGGATACCGTTAAGTACATCTTCTTTGTAGCTGCACCATTGGCAAACCACTTGGCATGCTGCGGTATATTTACCAGATGTGGATTGTCCATCTTTACCGGCATGGGCTGATAGGTAAGATAGCAGCTTTCATACACCGTATGTTCCGGTGTTTTATAACGCTTTCTCATTTCCTCCTTAATCAATGCCGGGTCATAATTGCTATGCATATAAATCCTGTTCTGTACGTTCTGAATCTCATACGCGGCCGCCAAAAATTCCGTTTCGGCAGGAATCACGGTCCTGCAAGGGAACATAATCGTTCTGCTTCCCCCTGATGTCCACTCGTCATGGGTGGAACGTCTGGAAATAAAGTTCTCAATGGTAATATCTTCCTGCCCGTTGTTTACCTTTGATAAATAGGTTCTGATTCCCAGTAATAAAAGATTCGTCATAGAGAGCTGATGGTTCATGCAAAAATCCATCAGATTCTTTGTTGGCTCCGGCTCCAGATAGTAGTCCTTTACAGCTACAAATAAATCCTTCATCTCAATATCCGCTGCTCTTAACTTCTCATTGCCATGCAGCTTTCTTGCCTCCTCAAGAACCGAAGGTCCCTGTATGTCAGAGTAAAGAGGTTCACCCAAGGCATCCAACTGGTCATCCCAAAACTTCTTATCCTTGGCAAACCGTTTTTCATTGTTTGCCTTGCTCAAATCCTTTGCCAGAACCTCTTCAAAATCCGCCAGGTCCTTCGGATAATCAGTTTGAAACCGGTAATGGGTATAAAGCTGCATCAGATCATTAATCATGACTACCAGGCCACAGGAATCAATGAGTCTGTGATCCATATGAATAAAAAATCCATTATAGCCCTCTGGAAGCTTTACCATCGTCACATCACACAATGGAATATTATCTCCGTCAAAGGTCTCATAGGCCCACTGCTGCATCAAGTTATCTGCTTCTGCCAGACTCATGTCGGATAAATCCTTCAGCGGAATATCTCTGGTATCTTTTTTTACAATGTACTGCTTTATCTCTCCTTTTTCATCCGGCTTTGAAAAACGGATTCTCATGCATCCATACCGCTCCATTTCCAGTTGAATACATTTCTTTAAAAGACCAAAATCCAGAGGTGCCTTTAAAGATGCTACAACGCTGACACCTGACACCTGCTGTGTCTTATAGTTCCGAATCCAATCGTAATGCAATTTTTGTGCTGCTGTTAAGGGATAATATTTTCTCATGGATAACCTCCTGTTCTACTGCTTCTCCCTGAACGTTAGCATATTTCATTTTTGCTTTCTACCCCTCCGGGGACTTAACAAACAGTTTACTCAAAATTGACCGAGACTTTGCCGGAAACCAAAGCGGAAACCATCATTTTTTGTCATAATAAAACGCCAGCTTTTCAGGCTGACGTTTTATTATTCTTATCATATTGTGCGAAAAAGCTTATAATCTTTTTTCGGTATAACTCTGATGCCTCATATGGACTGCAGAGATGCCTTGCCTCCGGTATGATTATCAGCTCCTTGGGAGCACGGCACATGGAATAGTTATATCTGGAATTCACCGGATTCACATACGTATCCTTCGCGCCATGAAAAAATAAGACCGGCCGTTTATTTCTCCTCAGTGCATCTGTGGTATCCGCTTCCTCCATACGGAAACCTGCCAACAATCCGCAGAACAAATCCACCCGGAGCAGCAGCAATTCAACCCAATGCAGATGAAACCAACCGGCTGCAATGTCCCGGAGCTGTCTCTTCATAGATTGAAATCCGCAATCTGCAATAAGGCCCCTTACCTCCGCCGGCAGTCTGTGCCCGGATGCCATAAGTACGGCTGCCGCCCCCATGGATTCTCCATAGAGATAGATGGGAAGCTTCCGCCTGTTCCGCTCCGCAATATAATATGCCCATCTCTGTACATCGTACTGCTCCTTGGCGCCAAAGGTGATAAATTCGCCTCCACTTGCTCCACAGCATCTTTGGTCAATAAAGAGTAAATTACATCGGTTTTCATGAAGGAATCTTGCCATATATGCAAAATCCCCAAAGCCGCTGCCTTTATATCCATGACAGAGAATGACAAACCGCTCTGCCTTCTTCGCCGGAAGATAATACCCATGCAGCACCAGACCATCCATGCTTCTAATATAGCAATCCCGCATATTCTGCTCTCTGCACC
Organism: Lachnospiraceae bacterium; assembly: GCA_029068665.1. GTDB lineage: Bacteria > Bacillota > Clostridia > Lachnospirales > Lachnospiraceae > CAG-632. The sequence goes on along the minus strand of JAIECC010000246.1, from coordinate 323 downwards.
ATGCCTTGCCTTCCTCGTACTCTTTCTCAAATTTATGCCTTGGGTGATTCATCTTTATATGAGATAATTGAAACCATTTCTTTCGGCTCTGTTTCTCTTTTCTTCTGCTGTGAATCATCATTTCAAAAAAGGACCAGCCAAATGCCATAAATATACTGGCTGCTACAGCAATCATACCAATTACTTTTATTATTTTTATTCCTTTATCTTTCATAACAAACGATTCATACTCCTTTTGGGATACTACCGGCCCCATAATCACATTGAATATTATAACAAAAAAATACGAAAAGTGTGAAAGAATTCATATACTTTCAAAAAAC
>JAIECC010000245.1 GCA_029068665.1 Lachnospiraceae bacterium | reverse complement strand
CATCTACAATAAACCTGTAGCCATATTATTCGAGGAAATGCTGGTAGAAGACGAACGGATGAAATCTAATAATTGGCCTTCATTCTTATTTGATGATCATACAAATAATATTGTCAGCTCTTTGCATTTGAACTTGAATCAGCAGGACTTGTTTGGTTTATTGTATTTATATGATGCCGACTACCTCAAATATGATTGGAAGGGTTCAAGTATTTTAAGTGATTATTTAAAGGTAATCCCCTATGAGTTTATTAGCAGAGTAGGAAGCATCCAGCTTATGAATATTGCAGACGGTTTGGAAAACGTATTAAGATATGTGCGGACAGATTTCCTCTTAAAGGTTCTCAAACTCAATCCAGAGGCTGAGTTTGATATTTATAGGCTTGATAAATCACTGATTTGTGAGTTTATTGATGACTATGAAACTTTTGGTTTTAATATGGATTATGATACTTCGCTGCATTTTAATATCAATATGCATAAGGCACAAATTGTTTTACCGTTTTTAGAAAAATCTGAAATACACTTCACAGATGGGCATTGGGCTAATCCACCAAGAGATGATGTACCAGATGAAATACTTGAATTTGGAACCCAATCTCATCATATGATTAGAGCTGGTCTGGAAACCGTAACAAAATATTATGCCAATACTGAAGCGGAAAAACCAGAGCAATGGATGTGGAAAATTAATGACAAGGGGCGTTTACTTTTAGAATGGTTTAGAAAAAAGGAGTGAAATCAATGAAAAGAAAGAAAAATTTAGCATTATATATTGATGGTGAAAATATATCAGCCAAAAAAGGACAAGCTATTAAGAAACTAGTCGATAAAAGAGGAGTTATAGATTATGGTAAAGTGTATGGTCTGCAGAAGGATAACCATACAAAAGCGTGGACCGATTTTACCAAAAATGTAGATAACATGAAGGATATTCGATTATATGGCAAACCTCAAAAAAATAAAGTGGATGATAAAATCAAGAAAGATATAATAACGGATATTAAAGCAAAATCAAATATAGACATTGTAGTATTAGCATCATCCGATCACGGATATGCAGAAGTTATTAAACAATTAAGAGATGCAGGAAAACATGTTATAGTAATTGGCGAAGAGAAAACACCTGCTTGTTTAAGAAAAGCCCCAAACAAGTTTGTAGTGATATAACAATCATTCTCACTAATTAAAAAGAAATCTCTCATCCTTCAATATCTTCCGGCTTCGAATCACAAACATGGTAGTAGTGGTACATACTGCTATCACATCACTGACCGGCTCTGCAATAAATAATCCCCAGACGCCCCATCCGGTGATAACGGGCAGAAGCAGAGCCAGTGGCATAAGCAGAATGACCTTCCGCAGCAATGCCAGGAACATGGAAATCAGGGATTCTCCCAAGGCAAGGAAGGTCTGCTGGCAGGCAGACTGAGCTCCCATGATGCACATACCAAGCATAAAGATTCGGAGTGCCGGAGTTCCCAATTGAATCAACTCCACTTCATCTGTAAACATCCCAATGAATAATCCGGGAAATAATTCCACCAATCCGATAATACAGACAGAAAAAGTCACGCATACAACAAATAAAATTCGAAAACACTTCTTTACCCGCGAAATATTTCGGGCACCATAATTATAGCTGATAATCGGCTGGGCCCCCCGGGCAAATCCATCCATAGGCATCCAGACCACCTGCATGATACTAAACAAAATGGACATAACGGCTACATACATATCATCTCCGTATTTCTGCATTCCGGTATTGAAAACCAACTGAATCAGACTTTCTGTTGACTGCATGATAAAGGGAGATATTCCCAGAAGCAGGGTGGAACCGATTATCTCCCAGTCCGGACGCATACAGGATACTTTCAATCGCAATACCGTCTTCTTGCCGGTCAAAAACTTCAACACCCATATTGCCGAAACTGACTGACTGATAATGGTTGCCAAAGCAGCTCCCCGCACATCCATTTGAAAGACAAAAATAAAGACCGGGTCTAAAATGATATTCAGTACAGCACCAATACAGACAGTTGCCATACTGGTCTTTGCAAAGCCCTGATTGGTAATGAACATATTCAGTCCCAAAGCAATCTGGACAAATATAGTTCCCAGAAGATAAATGCCAAGATAACTGCTGGCATAGGGCAGAGTTACTTCACTGGCGCCAAATAACATCAAGATTGAATCTTTGGTAATCAGAAAAACCACGGTCAGAATAACAGAGAAGACCATCAGCATTGCCGCAGCATTTCCAAGGTATTTTTCTGCCCGGTCATGCTCTCCTTTGCCCATGGCAATGGCTGCCCTTGCCGAGCCGCCCATACCGGCGAGACTGGATACTGCTGACACCAGCATCACAATCGGAAATGTAACACCCAGACCTGCCAATGCCTCCGTTCCAACATCCGGGATATGCCCCACATAGATCCGGTCAATAATATTGTATAATAGATTTACTAATTGTGCTACTACAGTGGGAATTGCTAACCGGAACAATAACCGGCCAACCGGTTCTGTTGCCAGTGCCTGATTTTCCTCTACTTTACTCTGCTTCTTTTGCATATTCCTCTGCCCACCCTTTCAAATACCCATAATCTGTCTTGTAGGATTTTAGAATATATTCATTTAATAATGGAGATTGTATTTTATGTAATGCATATAATGCCATAATTTTTTGATATTCATCTTCTTTATAAATATTTCTCTCCCAAAATTTCACAGCGTATTCTTCCACCCGTTCAGGGAAATGCTCACATAACGAATGTAACGCCATGCGTTCTGTATATTCGTCTCCGGATTCTATAAATTGAAACAGCAGATTTTTAATATCGCTCTTTCCCTGATACTTTCCCAGCTGCTCGGCAAACTGCCATCTGGCATTATAGTAATCCGTCTTTACACTATGCCGGCACAGCACTTCAAACCAATCGGAATACTTCAATGTTTCAACCAAAAGATGGGAACATTCACTGTCCCTCGCAATTACATAAAGCATATCATTTATCAAGGGTTCCGTGGCACATTCTGCATTATAATTTTCAATGATTTTTAAATATGCACTGCACATCCGGTCCCATTGGTCAATACCGATTTCCCACTCCCCATTATCATTTTCTTCTGTAATGTGCGGGTAGTATCGTTTTTGAAATTTTTGAAATGCTTTTATATATTTGTTTAATGACTTGACATCTTTTTGAAACATAATTGGCTCCTGTGATTCTTTTCTTTCCTAAAAACATGCGTCTTCTTTGTCGAACTGTCGCCAAATGTCTGCTGCGCAGCCGCTTGGCTCATTGTGTTCGCGTATATTATACAAAAAAAGTAGCCATAAATACAGACCATCCCTACAATTCTCTTGCATGATAACATGAACATGGCTACAATAATATATATCTAATACTTGGAAGAATCGAGGTGTAACATGGAACAGCGGTTAATTAACATCATTGGCCATAAAAATCCGGATACGGATTCCATCTGCTCGGCAATTGCATATGCATATCTGAAGAACATTGAGCATCCCGGTCATTATATTGCCCGGCGCGCCGGCGGTATTAACAATGAAACGAATTTTGTCTTGAATTATTTTGGAGCCTCTGAGCCGGATTATCTGGAAGATGTGAACGTTCAGATGCGGGATATTGACTTTCGGGAGACTAAGGGTGTACCGGATACCATTTCCATTCGAAATGCTTGGCAGCTTATGAAAGAGCAGGATGTTGTTACCCTGCCGATTATCCAGAACGGCAACAAGCTGGAGGGCTTAATTACTATTAATGATATTGCCAAGTCCTATATGGATGTATTTGATAATAATATCCTTGCCCTTGCCCGTACCCCCATCAGCAATCTGATGGAAGTATTGGAAGGAACCTTAATTTGCGGTAATCCTCATGCCCGTATCGTCAACGGTAAGGTACTGATTGGCGCTGCTAATATCGATGTCATGGATGCCTGTATCGAAGAGGATGATCTGGTACTGGTGGCTGACCGTGAGGAGACCCAGAGGGCTGCCATAGAACAGGGGGCATTTTGTATTATTGTCTGTCTGAATGCCAAGATTTCTCCGGAGATCATCCAACTGGCAGAGGAGCATCAGTGCAATATTATTACCACCTATTATGACACTTATTCCGCCGCCCGGATGATCAACCAGTGCATTCCCATCCGCTACTTTATGCGCCGTTCCAATCTGGTAACCTTTCAGCTGGATGACACCTTAGACAGCGTAAAGGAAATCATGTCCAAGCTCCGGCACCGGGATTTTCCGATTACGGATGCTGTAGGAAACTACTATGGTATGGTTTCCCGCCGAAACTTACTCGCCATGCGCAGAAAGCAGGTGATTCTGGTAGACCACAACGAACGCTCTCAGGCAGTAACCGGAATTGAGAATGCTGAAATACTGGAAATCATTGACCATCATAGAATCGGTTCCATGGAGACTATTAATCCGGTTTATTTCCGAAACCAGCCGGTAGGCTGCACTGCTACTATTGTCTATCAGATGTATCTGGAGCAAGGGGTAACACCGCCAAAGCAGATGGCAGGACTTTTATGCTCTGCGATTCTCTCTGACACCCTGATGTTCCGTTCCCCTACCTGTACACCGATGGATGAGTCTGCCGCCCGGCAGTTATCCAATCTTGCCGGTATTGATATTGAATCATATGCCATGGAAATGTTTGCTGCCGGCAGTGACCTGGTTGGAAAGTCTCCGGAGGAAATATTCTATCAGGATTTCAAAACCTTCCAGGTGGGTGACATTACCTTTGGCGCCGGACAGATCAGTTCTCTGAACCAACAGGAATTAGCAGATTTACAGGTAAAAATCCACGCATACCTAAAAGATTCTTATACTGCTACCAAATGTGATATGATTTTCTTTGTTATGACAAATATTCTGGATGAAGGCTCTACCATGCTCTTTTACGGCGAGCAGGCAGATGTTCTGGTTAAAGAAGCCTTTCAGACAGAGCTTACAGACAATACCTGTTATCTGCCGGGAGTTGTTTCCAGAAAGAAACAGATTGTCCCACTATTGGTAAGCACCTTACAGCAATGGGATAATTGAAAGATTTTCCATTCTTTTCTTAAGGATTTAAACATATTTCTTTAAGATAGGGAACACAGATTAATCACAATTTATCGCTATAGTAAAGGAGTGTTGAAAGCTTTTTCACACCTCCCCGAAACAAGGAAGACTCCCGCACATTTGCCATTCGTCAGCGGGAGTTTTTCTTGTTCTGCTTTTGCTCCGGACATTATTTCCGCCATCAATTCATGCTTCCATCCCATACAGGCATATTGGAGATATACTCACCGTCTATGGCAGGAACATAGTATGCCCCATAGGTCTTCAATCCATTATCCCGCTCCATACCGGGAAGTTCTACATAAAAGCGATAATAGGGCATATAGTATTCCTCCCTTGACCCGGTGCGGTAGACCAGTTCCACCCCTGCAATATAATCCTGCCCCGGTACTTCTTCCGGGACCGTTGTAATATAATTCCCGTTTAATAAAAGTGTTTCAGCCTCCTCTGGTGAGATAGCAGGATAATCTCCGGTTTTGTCTGACAGGTCCGGATGAAAGACTCTTACCAGGAATAGCTTTCCATTATCATCACAGTAAAATATTGTCTGATTAAAGTTATAATTAAGCATCCGGCTGGTGATATCTCCGTCTCCTTCATAGAAGGCAAGCTCATACCCTTGCTGATTATATATATTATAGTCCCCTCCATGTATATCCAGGATCGGCTCCTCCATTCCAATTAACGCCCCATATTGCTCTTTCAGATATTCAGCAACTACTTCCAGTTCCTCATAAGTAGACTCATAGGTATAGTTATATTCTCCGGGCAGTGTCACTGCCGGTTCAAATGTAATCGCTGCTGTCAAGGCAGTATCCACTTCAATCTGTATGCCGTTGCTTTCTGCAATCAGTTTTGTAGGAGCAAAATACCCTTCCGGAACATCATCGCCTACCATTTCCAGCTTTTCAATAATGGCTGACTGCTGCTCCTCATCCGGTGTATCATCCTTAATCTCAAGTTCATCTGTATTCATGCCCAGCCTGCCTGCAATATCAAGCAGAAGTGCTTCCATTGCTTCAAAATCGCCTCCGGAAACCCTATAATATTCATCATAAGTCAACCGGTTCTGATAGACCGGCAAGGTAGTCAGTTTCATGGTTTCATTCCAAGGGTTTTCATTGACAAGCTCCGATATATCATAGGCAAGATATCCTTCAAAGCCCATGGCATCGCTTGTATCCTCTGCAATGGTCAATATCGGAAGTTTTTGTCCATTATTATCAGGACTCCACCCTCCGCCTCCTGCAGGCACCCATGGAAGAAGGAATCGAATACCCGCGTAAACTGCAGCTATAAGGCAAGCGGCAACAGCCATCCATTTCCATGAGTTATGTTTTGACTTTGCCGGATGTTCCCGCAATTTACCGGTTTCTTCAATCATATCATCCGGCAGCATATTTAAAGCGTCACTAATGCACTCTTGTTTCATAGGTTAAATCCCTCCTGTTCCAAATAGGCTTTCAGTCCCAGCCTGGTACGGTGCAGCATGCTTTTCACCTTAGATTCACTCATACCATAGTAAGCCGCTACCTCCTTAATAGAATCCATAAAATAATATCTTCCTACAAATGTATTGCGGGCTTCCGGTGACAGCGTATGAAGAAAATCATTTATTGCCTCTGCCAGCAAATGCATATCAACACTCTGCTCTGTTTTATCGCCTCCGGAAACACATTCTTCCAGTTCCGACAGGGAAGCAGTATATTCCGACCCTTGCCGCTTTGCCCGGTTCCGGCATTTGAACATATCAATGGAACGTTCTCTTGTCAACTTTCCCAGATAGGTTCTAAGAACCTGGGGCTTGTGTGGCGGTATGGAATTCCACGCTTTTAAACAGGTATCATTGACACATTCCTTACAATCCTCCCAATCTGCAAGAATGTTATATGCAATCTTGGAAAGATAGGGGCCATATTTCTGTTCCGTTTCCCGAATGGCTGCTTCATCCCGCTGCCAGTATAACTCCACAATCCTCTCATCCTGCACTGGTATACCCTCTTTCTTTTTGTATCTTCAATCTATATCCCGACAAAAATTCAGTCTCGTTGCACGATATTTGAATTTTAATAAAAAAATCAACGGCATTCCTCTTATTTCCGGGCTACCGTTGATTCTCTCAGATATAATTTTTTATTCCATCAGAGTCTTAAGCTGTTCAAATAATTCCAGATCAGACTGGTTTACCTTGATATTGGTCTTCATCTGCTGTCCGTCCGGCTGGGTAATTTGAACTTCAATAATACTGTCTTCCCCAACGCCGGAGCTGGCAACTGCATGTAAAAACTGAGGGAACTTGGGATGACTTTGAACAAACTGATCCCAAAGACCTTTTATCTTAAATAATGCTGCGGGATTTTTCATGACAATGCACTCCTTTTCTTCTGTACTATAAGGATTTCCTGAACCTGTACTCCTTAATCAAAATTTCTGAATCCTTTTCAGTATAACCAAAATCTGCCATATTGTCACTCTTTTAAATGCTTTTCATTTCCACTGTCACCTTAAATAAATCTCCATCTGTTTCCACATACAGACTCCCATTCATGTTATCTACCAGGCTGGAGGCAATCGCCAGACCCAGACCATGACCTTCAGAGGTTCGGGCCTTGTCCCCTCTAGTAAAGCGCTCCAGGATTTCTTCCGGGCTAAAGTCCATCTCATAGCTGGCTGTATTTTTCACCCTCAGTCTCACTATTCCCCCAATGGCTTCCGTTTCTACAAATACCCGGGTATGTGCCAGTGAATACTTTACGGTGTTTTCCAATATATTCTGAACCACACGATACATCTTCGTGTTATCCCCATGGAATGACAATGGAGCCTCCGCAAGCTTCTTTACATAGGTGAATTCACAGTCATTCAGTGTGTCCTCCATATCAGTCATGATCTGCTCTACCAGCTTGTTCATATCCAGGACTTCTATATTCAACTGCTCCGAATTACTGGCGGCTTTGGAGAGTTCAAAAATATCCTGAATCATATCCGCCAGCTTTTCCTGCTTGTCGGAAATAATATCCACATAATCCTTTGCTGCAGGATTCAGTTCTTCCTTTTTCAGCAGTTCTGTATACCCAACCATAGAAGTAAGGGGAGTCTTTAAATCATGTGACACATTAGTAATCAGTTCCACTTTCATTCGTTCTGCCTGGACCTGTTTTTCGACATTTTCATCCATCAGTCTTTTAATCTGAAGAAGCTCGCAGGCCGCTTCATAAAATACCGACTGCTCCGGCAGTTCCATTAACTCTCGTGGTTCCATGTTTTCACTAAGCTTCTGTATTCCCAGAACCAGCTTTCCCGCATCTGACAGAATATGATTTCTTGCCGATACATAGGCAAGAAAAACCAACAGAATCCCAGGTACTATATACCACCATAGATTTGAAAAAGTGTCATCAAACAACCAAATCATATACATAACACTTATCAGTATCAAAAATCCCAATGCCAGTATCCAGTAAATTCTATGACGGCGGGCTATTTCCCATTCCAATGGTGTTCGGTTCTTATATATATCATATTGTCTTATAAATAAAGATGTACTCCTTGTCAGCTTAAGGGTTCTTTTTCTTATCAACAGCGCCACGGCACTATATAATAATATAGCGCCAGAGAGACTGCCTCCCAGGTAACCTGCAAGCCATAAATAAATATCATTCGTCTGATAAATCAGCGGCAATACTCTCCATGCTATAACTACAATATCGATGATTCCCACTATCAATATCTCCAGATACCATCTGTCAACTTTCCGCTCCTTTATCACCAAAGCTAATGAATGCCTTTTCATGAATATAAAGGTAGCAATTGAAAGAATAATCAGATATATTATTCCTATGGTTCCTGTAAAAGAAAATCCGTTCCAAAGCTCATAGTATGATCCCGTCATTATGATATGGCTATATTCTGATATCAGCATAATTAACAATGTGAAGAAAATAATCCAACAGCAGGACAGACAGAACCATCCGTTCCTATTCGTCTTCTTTGGTTTTGTATTCTGTTCTTTTTCTGCTTCCATTGTTGACACCTCCTTTTACATTTTTTCGATTTTGTATCCTATCCCCCACACTACCTTTAAGTATTTGGGCTTCTTCGGGTTAATCTCGATTTTCTCCCGGATTCTCCGGATATGAACCATAACGGTATTTTCTACGGCATAACCCACAGGATCCTCCCATACCCTTTCATATATTTCCTCTGCTGAAAATACATTTCCTTTATTTATCAGGAGAAATTCCACAATTTTGTATTCTGTAGCCGTTAATTTTACCAGTTCTCCGTCTACAAACAGCTCCTTTGATTTACGATTCAGGAGTAAGCCGCCATTTTCCAGCACATCTTCTTCTCTTTTACTGACTGCCGTATCAAACGCCCCTAGGGTAAAATACCTTCGAAGCTGGGATTTAACTCTTGCCATAAGCTCTTCCGGATGATAAGGCTTTGATACATAATCATCTGCACCCATGGAAAGTCCCAAAACCTTGTCGCTGTCCTCGGTTTTTGCAGACAGCATGATCACCGGTATATTTTTCTTTTCCCGTATCTTCATCAAAGCCGCCAGTCCGTTTAACTTCGGCATCATAACATCCAGCAGAATCAAATGAATCTGATTTCTCTCCATCATATCCACTGCTTCCATTCCATCATAAGCCTTTAAGACCTTATAGCCTTCACACTCCAAGAGTTTACTTAAGGAATCGACGATTCCTTTGTCATCATCTACTACTAAAATATTATACTGTTCCATACATTTTCCCCAATCTGTTCTTCTGTTACTAATTTTATCTTCTCCTGTTATCGTTTACAACTTTTCTTTTACCCGAATGTGCTGCCCGATATTTTCCATCCGTCTTTATGAGATGAATTATAATAGCCTTATCTTACATTTTTCTTAAATGTATCAAAAAAGATTCCAACAAAAAAGAGGATGGAATCTTATACACTGATGCTTCCATCCTCTTCTCCGAACCAAACTTATTCAATTGCAATGTAATGCTTCTGCACTTCTGCCTTTCCTTCCTTTTTCGGAATGGTCAACTGAAGAATACCATCCTCGAACTTGGCATGAACCTCATCCTGAGCAACATCTGCCCCAACATAAAAGCTGCGGCTCATACTGCCTGCATATCGTTCCCGACGGATATACTTACCGGTTTCCTGATCCTTCTCTTCCTTTTCCAGTCCCTTTGCAGCGGAAATGGTAATATAACCATCCTTCAACTCTGCATTGACTTCTTCTTTCTTAAAGCCCGGCAAATCAATATCAATCTCATAATGATTTTCCATATCCCGAACATCCGTCTTCATCATGTTCCTGGCATTTTTACCATACAACGGATTCTCTGCCGGAAAAAATTCCTTTTCAAAGTTCTTCCCAAAATCTCTTCCAAAGGGGAACGCCATCCAGTCATCAAATAAATTTTCTCCCCAAATACTTGGTCTTAACATAAGCCTTGTCTCCTTTCCTACTTTTGTTTATTAACACTGTCAGAGAAATCTGTGGTGTTAATTATAATATGGAACAATGGAGACCATTGTATTCAACAACAAACATTACATTATGTCTGCAAATTTTATTATCATTTATATTGTTTACATTTTTGCTCTAACAAAGAAAAATTATTTGTTCTCTTAGCTAAAGGTGTTTTATCTCCATTCTGCAACTTATGATTATATACAATCTCAGCATTTTTCATTATCCTGTTCTTTTGGCGGTTGATTTCCCTGCTTTCTGCCTGTAGTAGAAATTTGTAATGAGGATCTTTTGTTCCATTTATATCTACAAGAAGGTATTGTCCATCTGG
>JAIECC010000244.1 GCA_029068665.1 Lachnospiraceae bacterium | reverse complement strand
GTAATAATACCGAACAAACAGGTACTTCTCCGGTATCGCCGGATTCTGATTTTCCTGATGACGGATTTGAGCCGGAAGATAATGATACTCCATACATCGCGGACCGCTATCAAAATGCAGAGCCAAGTGAGCCCATCAGCTCCGGAAGTGCAACGATTCTAACTCAGAATAATACTTTTTCACCTATTTTGACTTATATTGGTGCCGTATTCTATACTTTTTCCTTTATTTATGCCCTTATTACTTTAAACAGTGGCAACCTAAGCTTATTTGATCTGGGCGGCATCGTTTCCATGAGAATGACTATGTCCGTACTGGTTGGTATCGGAAGTATTTGCTGGATCGTTGATGCAATTATCATGGCCAGCAAAAATTGCGCCGGCTGGTCATTGGTATTATGGGCATGGCTTTTCCCGATCGTCTACTTAATAAAACGATTTAAGGCAAACGGGGATTCTATCATTATTCCAGTCAGCATCATTGCCATTGAAATAATTCTTGCTTTATTTGTTGGCAGAAGTATTAACAAATTATCTGAGCAAGCCTATGCCGATGTCGGGCAAAGCATGCTGTCTATGTACACCATCGCCATCAATGGAAAAGCTTATACATATAACCAGCTTGTTGATAGCAATATTTCAGACCCTGTTTATGAATATAAGTCCGCTACTGCTTCTGATCCGGAATACCTATGTGTTACCGGAAACACTACCTTGTACGGGGCACCACAGTCTATTGAAATTCGTTGGAATTATGCTTCGTTGAATATTATGAGTATCACCATTGGAGAGAATACCTACACTTCAAGAGAGGATATGTATCAGATTTTATCCCTTATGGCAAAGAAGGCACCTCCTGTTGAATAAATAAGCTTACTACAGATATTAAAAATGCTCCGTATATCAGTTCATAACCGATATACGGAGCATTTCAATTTTCAATGATTCATTTATACGATACCCTGTGCATTCATGGCATCTACAACCTTTAAGAAGCCTGCAATATTGGCACCGGCTACATAGTCGCCTGGTGTTGCATACTTCTTAGCGGCATCATCCAGATTATGGAAGATATTCTCCATGATATTCTGCAGCTTGGAATCAACCTCTTCGAAGGTCCAGGAAAGTCTCTCGCTGTTCTGGCTCATTTCCAAAGCAGAGGTAGCAACACCACCTGCATTTGCTGCCTTACCAGGAGCAAAAAGTACACCATTTTCCTGTAAATACTTGGTCGCATCCAAGGTAGTCGGCATATTAGCACCCTCTGCAACTGCCATACAGCCATTGGCAACCAGCTGCTTTGCATCCTCGATCAATAATTCATTCTGTGTTGCACAAGGAAGAGCGATATCACACTTGATGGACCATACACCACGTCCTTCATGATACTGTGCACTTGGGCGGGCAGCAGCATACTCGGTCAAACGAGCACGTTTTACTTCCTTCACTTCCTTTAATAATGCAACATCAATTCCTTCCGGATCATAAACCCAGCCGGTAGAATCAGATACGGTAACTACCTTTGCACCCATCTGATGTGCCTTCTGTGTTGCATAAATAGCAACATTTCCGGAACCGGATACACATACGGTCTTACCTGCAATATCATGACCATTGCATTTCAACATTTCTCTTGTTAAGTATAATAAACCATAACCGGTTGCTTCTGTTCTGGCTAAAGAACCACCGTAAGATAAGCCCTTTCCGGTCAACACGCCTTCATATACGCCGCGAATTCTTTTATACTGTCCAAACATATAACCGATTTCTCTTGCACCGGTACCAATGTCACCAGCCGGAACGTCTGTATCTGCTCCGATATACTTGCACAGTTCTGTCATAAAGCTCTGGCAGAATGCCATAACTTCTCTATCTGACTTACCCTTTGGATCAAAGTCAGAACCACCCTTACCACCGCCAATCGGAAGACCGGTCAGGGAATTCTTGAAAATCTGTTCAAAGCCCAGGAACTTAATAATACCGATATTTACGGATGGATGAAGGCGAAGACCTCCCTTATAAGGTCCGATTGCAGAATTAAACTGTACACGGTAGCCCGTATTTACCTGAACCTGTCCCTTATCATCTACCCAAGGTACCCGGAACTTAAACTGTCTCTCCGGCTCACATAAACGCTCTAACAACGCTTCTTTTCTGTAAGCTTCCTCATTTGCTTCAATAACCGGACGAAGAGAATTCAACACTTCCTCCACTGCCTGTAAAAATTCTGGTTCACTTGCATTCTTCTTTTGTACCAATGCAAGCACGTCATCAACATATGACATCACAAACTCCTCCTTATAAATGATTACTCCTTGGAACAAAAAACTGAATACCTTTCTCAGACAATAAGGTCGCGGTTCACTGCCTGGTTTTAGGAAAAAGAAACCTCTAAAACAAACAACGTTTCAGAGGTTGTCAGAGGCTTTCGTCCCAAAATGAATTATATTATATTTTTTTGTATATTTCAACGAAAAAATGAATATATTTACAGTTCCGGCACCCGTTCCATCAGATATGCAAAAATTCTCTCACCATAAGCACGCTTGTTACTAAAATGCAGAACATACTGCTGTTTGCCGGTCCGAATCTGTATCATGAAATAATCCACATCCGGACTGGGTTCAATCCACTGAACACCTTTTACTTCTGTATAAGGCAGAAGCACCTCTTTATTATGCAGCTTCAGCTTAATATGCTCTTCCGTAAATTCATAAGTAATATCATATGCCTGCTGCCGCAAAGATGCTTTAAGTAAATAAATACCATAAAAAGCCGCCACTATGGCAACTGAAATGACCAGAAACCGCATGGAGGATATCTTCCATACAAGAATCAGCCCTGCAATCCCCAATAGCAGGAAAATAATGCCGATAATCCGATAACCTAAACGGGTTGTTTTACTTTTTTTCACTGTATACGTTAAACCCATATGCTAACCTCGTCTGTTTGTTTTGCTGATTGCCATGCAACCTCGCCTTATGGCTGCCATGCAACCTCGCCTTACGGCTCGGTCACGGGCTTCGCCCTATATAAGCAGACAGAAAGCACCAATTGTGTGCAAGCACCCATTGTTGCTTCCTGCCTGCTTATGCATGGCTTTATTTTACGTGGATGATGTCGTCTCTGCCTGGTCCATTGGAGATGATTGTGATTGGATACTCGATATGTTTTTCTACAAATTCAATATATTTCCTGCAATTTTCAGGAAGGTCTTCATACCGTTTGATACCACGAATATCACATTTCCAGCCCGGAAGTACCTCCAGTACCGGCTTTGCCTTTTCCAATAAATTTGTAGTTGGAAATTCCGTAGTAATCTTACCATCAATTTCATAACCGGTACATACCGGAATCTCATCCAGATATCCTAATACATCTAATACCGTAAATGCTACATCTGTTGTTCCCTGAATCCGGCAGCCGTACTTGGATGCTACACAGTCGAACCAGCCCATACGTCTTGGTCTTCCGGTTGTAGCTCCATATTCTCCACCGTCACCACCGCGTTTCCTTAATTCATCTGCTTCGTCACCAAATATTTCACTGACAAATGCACCGGCGCCAACCGCACTGGAATATGCCTTACATACCGTTATAATCTGTTTAATTTCATAAGGCGGAATACCGGCACCAATAGCACCATAACCGGCTAAGGTAGAAGAAGAAGTAACCATTGGATATATACCGTGATCCGGATCCTTCAGGGAGCCTAACTGCCCTTCTAACAAAATGTTTTTACCATCCTGAATAGCCTGATACAGATATGCCGATGTATCACAGACATAAGGCTCGATCATTTGTTTATATTCCATCAAAGTTGCAAGAAGCTCTTCAGTCTTTAATAATGGCTGGTGATACAAATGCTCCAACAAAATGTTTTTCTGGACTAATATCCGATCCAGCTTTTCCTTCAAAGCATCCTTGTCAAATAATTCACTGACCTGAATACCGATTTTCGCATATTTATCTGAATAAAAAGGGGCAATACCAGACTTTGTAGAACCAAAAGACTTACCTGCCAGTCTGGCCTCTTCATAGGTATCAAATAAAATATGATATGGCATTACAACTTGTGCCCGGTCTGATACCAGAATCTTCGGCTTAGGAACCCCCTTGGATACAATCTCTTCAATTTCACCAACCAGCTTTGGAATATCTAAAGCTACACCATTTCCGATAATGCTGGTGGTATGCCCATAGAATACACCGGACGGAAGGGTATGCAGTGCAAACTTGCCATAATTATTTACAATGGTATGTCCGGCATTGGCTCCTCCCTGAAATCTTACAATAATATCCGATTCCTTTGCCAAGGTATCTGTAATTTTTCCCTTTCCCTCGTCGCCCCAATTTGCGCCGACTATTGCTTTAACCATGATTTTCCTCCTAGTTTCTATCCTCTTATGGGCAATACATTCTTCCTATTTTTACACCCACAACGCTTTTCTAGTATATCTTACTTCATGGCATAAGTAAAATCAATATTGATTATATTATATATAACTAATACTTATGTATTTTCTCATTATATCCCCCACACATAAACTGCTGAATTCTTTTCTTGTCTTACAAATCATTCATTTCATCCTGCTCTGAATCCGTATTTAACTCGTCCTCAATCTCCTGCAACCGAAATAGTAATGCAGCCAGCTTTCGGTCACTATCCACAATCTGTCGATTATATGTCTGAAGCTGTCTTTCTTCAGCCTGCCTCACCGCCTCTTCACTATCGCTATTCAGCCAGATCAGATATAGCTTTCGTATCAAAAAGACCACCGAAACTGCCACTGCAAGCAGAAGTCCCAACTGAATCAGCATACTTGCAGCATCGGATAACTCTAACAGCTTTTGAATCACCGGATTTTCTTTTACAGCATCCCAAATAGCACTGATTTTTTCTAAAAACTTTACTCCCATGTATAAGAAGAGGAAATACAGGATACAAATAATGTTTTTGATAACAGACACCGAAAACATTTTTCGTTTCTGATGCAGGCAGCGGTTGGCATACTGTACTTCGCTGATTTCCAGCTCCAGATTCTTCTTTTCTTCACCTAATTCATAAATTCGTAATTGACTTTCCTCTGAAAAATCCATATTACATAATTCCTCCCTATTAAGAAAGCACCACTTCCCCATCATCTGGCAAAAGTGATGCTTTCTCTTCTTCATTCACCACTTATTTCGTAACAGCAGCACTGACTGTTGCACCAGCTGTTCCACCAGCACCAGCCGCTGTTCCGATTACGGTCCCTGCACCAGCTGTAGCGACACAGCCCACCAGACAACCCCCAGCTAAAGAACCTGCACAAATGATAGCACAGGCCCATGAATTGCTACAAGCAATAATTCTAACCTCTTTCATGATTTTTTAACATCAACTTGAACAGATATTTCAGATCCCTAGATGGATGGTGGCTCACTTATGAATCAAAAAATAGTTG
>JAIECC010000243.1 GCA_029068665.1 Lachnospiraceae bacterium | reverse complement strand
TTATAACGCTTTGTAAGATTCTTAATTTCAATATTATTCATTTTTTCTCCTTTCAACTACATTTGTAGATTTGCAAAGCAAAATTTTTTATTTCATATCACTATATTCGATTCCTACATTATAAGCGGGATAAGGATAAAAATATCCACGACTTACCATAATAGAAAAACAAATAATTGCAACAACAACCATAATTAAAGCAAGCTTTGAAATAGTACGCCATAACTTGGATTGCCTGCTCATCACCAGTACAATACGCCGCCTTGATAAAAGAAAGCCTGTCACCCCCAACCTGTTCCCACTTACACTGCCCCCCATAGTTGACAATTCTAAAAGACACAGCATTGTCAAAGCATATTCCTTATCACTTATTTTACCATTCAAGGTAACCAACGTACTTTTATCACAATCTGTTTCGCATAAAGCATCAAACTCTTTCTTGGCTATCCACACCAACGGATTAAACCAGTTCAAAACGCAAATACAATCATAGATTTTATCTAACACCATGTGCCCGCGTTTCATATGCATGACCTCATGTCCCAGAACCGCCATAAGCTGCGTTTCTGTAAGTCCGATTATAATTTTCTCATTTAAAATGATTGCCGGACGTAAAACGCCAATTACACAGGCAGGGGCATCTAATGTACCAAAATAAATCTTCGGAATATTTTTTAATCCTGCCATTTTAGTACACTGGGCACAGATAGTATTAATACGCTCATCATTGCAAATTTGATAACCATCCATTGCCCGATGTGCAAATATTATTTTTAACAGATTATATAGAGTTAACAAAATGATTCCACAAATCCATATAGCACTTGCAATTCGGTATTCTTTAATCCATATCTGTACTTCTGGTGAAACGAGAAAAAGTCTTGGGGCAATTATAGGAAATATGTACATTAACATTCCAAAAGTTCCAAACCAAAGAGGTAGCACAATACGGAAAACACGATTGAATAAAAGGGCTAATATTGTAAATATGGCACCAACTAACGTTGTAAATAAAATAATGTAAAAAGCATTATTTATTATCTGCATTTAACTTCTCCTGTTCTAAAATTAGTTCTTTTAATTCGTTCATCTCATCCGCAGATAAATTACCACTTTTTACAAAGCCTTTTACCATTTGTGATAAAGAGCCGTCATACACACGATTCAAAAAAGTCCTGCTTTCTGCAATCTGGCAATCCGTTTCTGATAGTGCAGGATAATACAAATACCCCTTTCCCTGTCTTTCCGTTGCCAATGCACCTTTTTTTACTAAACGTGCAAGATATGTCTGAATGGTAGTAGTGCTCCATTCTGTATGCTTTAACCCGCTTATTATCTCTGGCAATGTTTTCGGTGCATTTCCCCATATGATTTTCATAACAACCCATTCGGATTCTGATATAGACACTCTATTTTTCATAATACCTCCATTAATTGACACTATGTAGTTTTATACTAGCACAAAAACTACATAGTGTCAATCAATGAGAATACACTTTTTCAAGAGATTTCACATTAATTAATCAAAGCTTTCCAAAAAGGAAAAGCGACAGAATTTTCACTCTGTCGCCCAGTTTCTCAAAAATTGTCTTTGTGATTGTCTGTTACCTCCACATTCTTTATGGCTGAACTGTTACTTGCCAAATAGTCCTTTCGGAATTTCTCAATCCCTGCATCCGTTAAAGGATGGTGAATCATCTGTATCAGAACGTTATATGGCACGGTTGCAATATCGGCTCCCGCCAAAGCGCACTCCGTAACATGGACCGTATTTCTTACACTGGCTGCAATAATTTCCGTCTGCAAATCCGTATAACTGAATATCTCCACAATACTGCGAATCAGATCCATACCGGACATGCTGATATCATCGATTCTTCCAATAAATGGTGACACATATGCAGCTCCGGCTCTGGCTGCCAGCAGTGCCTGATTTGCTGAAAAGATCAAGGTCATATTCACCTTAATACCTTCTGATGCCAATTGCTTACATGCCTTTAATCCTTCTTCCGTCATCGGTATCTTTACTACCATATTCGGATGAATCGCAGCAATTTCCCTTCCTTCTGCAATCATTCCCTCAGCATCGGTTGTAGTAGCTTTTACTTCCCCACTGATAGGTCCGTCCACGATTTCCGCTATCTCTTGAATGACCTCATGGAACTCCCGACCGGACTTGGCAACCAAAGAAGGATTGGTGGTAACACCGCATATAATACCCATGTCATTTGCTGCTTTTATTTCCTCAATTTTTGCAGTATCAATAAAAAATTTCATCTTTATATCTCCTTATCCGCTCTTTATCACAGTAAAGCGCTAACGTGCCTATTATAACGGATTATGTATGAAGATACAATACCCTATGCGATATAAAGAAGGACAGTTAGCTAATTTTCTTTTGGAGTTTTTTACAGACAAAGATTAATCCAACAACGACTAAGCCTCCCAATATAACTATTACAAAGCCAAATACCAGCATACCCTTTAGAGTTCCTTCGTTTGCATATTGCAGATAAAGATTGGGGTCGTCCTCCGCCACCATAATGCCTTGGTTCTGCCTTTCCGGCTCGCTTCCCGTATGATTGTCTGTTATATAAAAATACTGTCCGCCATTTACTTCATAACAGTACTGCCACCTGTAGCGGGTTACAGGAACAGTATGATATCTTGTAGCTCCCGTATGCTTACGACGCCTAACCAGCTTCTGGTATGCCTCTGAAGATACAAAATGCGCCTCGGTTTCAATCCATGAATGGGACTTATAAGTATTATAATCTCCCAATCCTTTAGATATAAAAACGGAAATAAACGCCAAAAAAATTCCCCCTATCAAGTAAACCGGCACGAAAACTATCCCCTTATTTAGCCTAACACTTCCTTTACCTGCCATTCCTTCAGCCTCCTTTTCACTTACTTACAAGTCAATGTCTGCAATCATTTCTTTCTATTCTCTTGCTGCTAAAATACTATCAAAATTCAACCCATTTTCACACAAAGTATCAGTTGCCTTTGCACAAATTTTATTTATCCTTCTATTGTTGCACCGTTCATTTCTCCATTTTCATCAATCTCTACAAGAATTCCATGATCGGTAAACATTTCATCACTGTCAAATCTTACTTCCACGGATCCACCTTCATTTATGTCAAGGGAAGGCACTCCGATTCTTTGTATAAATTGTTCTTTGGTAATTTCCGGATCATCTTC
>JAIECC010000242.1 GCA_029068665.1 Lachnospiraceae bacterium | reverse complement strand
CGGTGTATGGAGCGGATGCCCCGGTTGCAATTAACGAGACGAATTTTCCGGATGCAGTATTTCGGGAGTACGTAAAAAATAGTTTTGATACAGATAGCAATGAAGAGCTATCGGTAAGTGAAATGGAAAGTGTTACACAGGTAGATGTTACCGGCCAAAATATTACCGATATGACTGGCATAGAATATTTTATAAATCTAAGAGCCTTATTTTGTGGTGAAAATAAATTAAGTAGTTTGGATGTGAGTAAGAATACAGCCTTAGAAGAATTATCTTGTGGTGAAAATAAATTAAGCAGTTTGGATGTGAGTAAGAATACAGCCTTGAAGCGCTTAGTTTGTGAAGTTGGTAATTTAAGCAGTCTGGATGTGAGTCAAAATACAGCCTTGGAGAGATTATCTTGTGGTTATAATAATCTAAGTAGTCTGGATGTGAGTCAAAATACAGCCTTAGAAATATTAGATTGTAATGGGAATAAATTAAGCAGTCTGGATGTGAGTCAGAATACAACTCTGGATGGGTTAGCCTGTGGGCGTAACCAGCTAAGCAGTCTGGATGTGAGTCAAAATACAGCTTTGGAGAGCTTATATTGTGATTATAATAATTTAAGCAGTCTGGATGTGAGTCGAAATACAGCCTTGGATAACTTACAATGTTTTGAAAATAATTTAAGCAGTCTGGATGTGAGTCAAAATACAGCTCTGGAGACTTTAAGATGTAATGGTAACAAAATATTATTGCCTCTCTATCAGTCAGGTAGTGAATATTACATTGATTTATCGTCACTTCCATTAGATACCGGAAGAGTTATCAATCCGTCTGTTGGCAGCTATAATGCGGAAAATGGACATATCGAGGGATTGACCTTGGATATAAACGGTAGCAGTCTGACCTATCAGTACAATGTTGATTTGAAGGGCCGGATTATGGAAGTAACCGTGAATATATCTGGGGAGCCAATTAAAGCAGAGGTGACGGAAGAACCAAGTACAGAAGGAACTACAGAAAAGCAGGACTCTGTTCAGGCTACTACCCAGAATACACAAGCAGAAAAGACCTCCCAGAACACACCAAAGACCGGTGACACTATGCTGCCGGTATGGATTGCCATCCTTGGTCTCTTTAGTACCGTAAGCTATCTTATAGTAAAAAAGAGAAGTGGAATAAAATAACAATTGCAATTTTATTGATTTTTGATTAAATTTGATATGATGAATGGCGCAAATGCGCAGGCAGGTCATCAACGCTTTGCGTCGGTGACCTGTGATTGTAAATAGTATTTTTAAGAAGGATATTGAAAGGATAATAAAATAGCATGCAGATACTCATAGGAGAAAAGCTTCTGACACTCAGGACTCAAAAGAATATGACACAGGAAGAATTAGCAGAGCGGTTAGGGGTCACCCGGCAGTCCGTTTCGAAATGGGAGTCCAATGGCACCTTTCCCAACATGAATAAGCTCCTTGAAATTTGTGACATTTTTCAGGTAAGCCTGGACTATCTGCTTCGGGATATTGACGAGCAGGGAAACAAGGTGGAAGTACAGCAGGAGTCTCAGCTTCCGCCGGTTACAGAGTATCCGCCCAAAGCAGCTAAGAAAAGAAAACCGGTATCCATCTACATGGTTCTTAGCATGATATTGGTCGGGATTTTATTTCTTATTTCCTGCTGGCTGTTTGGAAGCTTATCTATCAATCACATCTGGAATGCCGGTGACAGAGAACAGAAACTGATGCATGTAGATACCATATATGAGCAATACACAAAGGCAAGGGTTACGGTTACTAATGAGGAATGGGAATTTGAAGATCGGGTTCTTTGGCTGGATGTAGATGGGGTCAAGGAAAATGATTGGGTATTTTGTTATACAACGGATTCAGATGGAGTCCGGGTGAAATATACAGGAAAAACGCTCATGCTGCCCGGACTGATGGCACTTGTGTTTTTCTTCCTGTTTATACTGCTGTATATGGAATTAAGGAGAAATCATGCATCAGAAGCGGAATGAAATAATTGCAATTTCCATATTTACGGCAGCCCTTGTCTTACTTTTGATCTGGATTGGTTTATTATGCTTTATAGAAGAAGAGCCGGAGGATATGCCGGCAGCAGAGGATCGAATGTCTGTGGTCCTGGATGGAATGGAGCTTCTGGTGCCAAGGGAGTATCATTGCTATCCGGCTGATTCGGATTTGCTTATATATAATAACAGTGGTTTTTCCATACGTCTTGGTGTACGGGAGGATTCCTATGAAGACTTCCTGCTTCGGAAGGATACCCTGATTCCGGATGTGGAGAGCAAGGGATATGTCTGTACTTCAGCTTTGGAGGAACGGATGATAGATAACCGTTCGTATCTGTTTTTCACTATAGATACGGAGGATGGTGGCCTTTATATGATCTATTCCAATGCAGGAAGTGACAGTCATTTTGGTATTCTTGTGGATGCAGATGAAGAAGATCCGGATGAAGTGCTGGAGCGAATACATGTCCTGATAGATTCAGCGCAGGAGACGGATCAGGAGAATACCAATATCTACGACCTGCTTTTAACACAGGCTGGTCCCGTAGAACATGAGAATCAAGTGTTCTATTCTAATGGCAATTTCCGGGATGCAGAGGGAAGAGATATTCTTACTTATGGAATTCCGGAAGGCTTCTATGCCGGTAGCAGCCGGGAAGGAGAAATACAGAACTATACCAATCGGGATGCAGCTATCTATGTTACCCTTTCTCTGAAAAGCGGGGAAGACAGTGCGGAGGAATGGATTCAGAGATATATGGAATTCAGTCATGTATCGCAAATAAACGGAAAGCAGGAAGCTATCAATGGAAGAACCGTTTATTATTTCTCGGAAGAACATGAACGAATATGGGAAGAGGAGCGGGAGCAATACTATTACTTCTATGCAGCCATTGATCTGGAGGAAGGACTGGTATACTGGCTGAAAGGATATTCACTGGAGAATGAGAAGGCATTGGAATTAGAATCATATACAGAGTTTTTGACAGTGGAAGAGTTGGATTAAAAGCCTATTATCCCTTGCGGATGATAGGCTTTTTTGCTATAATAAAACAATATAAATTTTATTTAAACAGAAGATTATTAAAAAATAAAATAAAAGGAGATGCAGTATGAAATACGGATATTTTGATGGAGCAAACAAGTAATATGTCATTACACGACCGGATACACCGGCACCTTGGGCGAATTACTTAGGTTCTCCGGAATATGGAGCAATCATTTCAAATAACGCAGGGGGCTACAGCTTTGTGAAAAGCGGTGCCAATGGCCGTGTGATTCGATATATATTCAACAGCTTTGACCAGCCGGGACGGTATATTTATCTGCGGGATGAAGAGTCCAAGGATTACTGGTCTGCATCCTGGCAGCCGGTAGGTAAGGATTTGGAGGACTATAAGAGCGAATGCCACCATGGAACGGCTTATACGAATATCCATGCAGATTACGCAGGAATTCATTCAGAAGCTCTGTACTATGTACCTTTGGATAAGACTTACGAGGTCTGGAATCTGAAGGTGACAAATCAGTCGGACAAGCCGAGAAAGATATCCGTATTTGGCTACTGTGAATTTACCAATGAAGGAAACTATGAGCAGGATCAGGTAAATCTGCAGTATACCTTATTTATTACCCGGACTTATTTTAAGCAAAATAAAATTCTCCAGCTTTTAAATGAAAATGTAAACCGGAATGCCATTAACGGCAGCAACCGGGCTTCCCGGTTCTTTGGAATGGCAGGTCAGCCGATTTGTTCGTATTGCGGTGATAAGGAAAGCTTCCTTGGCCGTTATCATGGATATGGAAATCCTGTGGCAGTAGAGCAGGGAGATTGCGGCGGAGTGCTGAATTACAATTCCAATGCCTGCGGTGCTTTGCAGACTGTGTTGGAGCTGGCACCGGGAGAAACCAAGGAATTAGCCTTTATCTTAGGCGAAAAGCAGGAAGCGGAAGCAGATGAAATCATGAAGGGATACGAAGATGTGGCAAAGGCATGTGCTGTGGAGTTGGAGGAATTAATTTCCTACTGGCATGGCAAGCTGAACAATCTTCAGGTACAGACCCCAAGTGATTCCTTTAACAATATGATTAATACATGGAATGCATATCAGTGTTTTATGACCTTTATCTGGTCCCGTGCCGCATCCTTTACCTACTGTGGTTTGCGGAATGGATATGGATACCGGGATACGGTTCAGGATATTCAGGGTGTCATTCATCTGGCACCGGAGATGGCATTGGAAAAGATTCGTTTCATGCTATCTGCACAGGTAGATAATGGTGCCGGACTTCCATTAGTAAAGTTTGATCATAATGCAGGACATGAGGATACTCCGGATGATGAGTCTTATGTACGGGCAACCGGACATCCGGCATATCGGGCAGATGATGCCTTATGGTTGTTCCCGACGGTTTACAAATACATTGCAGAATCCGGAAACAAGGAATTTCTGGATGAAGTAATTGTTTATGCCAATGGAGGGGAAGATACGGTATATGAGCACTTAAAGCGTGCCATTGATTTCTCCATGAATCACCTGGGGAATCATCAGATGCCGGCAGGTCTTCATGCAGACTGGAATGATTGTCTGCGTTTAGGAAAATTAGGTGAATCAACCTTCGTTGCCATGCAGCTATACTATGCAATGTCTATGTTAAAGACCATTGCAGAGGAACGGAAGGATATGGAGTATGCAGAGTATTTGACTAAGGTTCAGAAGGAGCTTGGAGATACCCTGCAGAAGCTGTGCTGGGAGGATGACCGCTATATTCGCGGCTTTAAGGAAGATGGACAGGTCATTGGTTCGAAAAAGGATCCGGAAGCAAATATGTGGCTGAATCCACAGTCATGGTCTGTAATCAGTGGTCTGGCGACCAGGGAGCAGGCAGAACTGGCACTGGAGTCCGTTCATCGGGAATTAAATACTCCATATGGTGTGCGGCTTATGGCACCTTCTTATGTGGATCATGCGTTTGATGGAGCGTTAATGCTGCTCTTTAATCCGTCTACCAAAGAGAACGGTGGTATATTCTCACAGCCACAGGGCTGGATCATACTGGCAGAGGCATTAATGGGACACGGAAACCGGGCGTTTGAATATTTTGAAGAAAGCTCTCCTGCATCCATGAATGATAAGGCAGAAATCCGAAAGCTGGAGCCATACTGTCATGGTCAGTTTACAGAAAGTACGGAAAGTCCTTTTGAGGGAAGAGCCCACGTACACTGGCTGACCGGAACGGCATCTACGGTTATGGTTGGCTGTGTGGAAGGTATTCTGGGTATGCGTCCGGACTTTGACGGTCTGAGAATTGCACCGTCTATTCCGGCTGATTGGAAGGAATTCCGGATCGATAAGGTCTTCCGCGGGAAAAAGCTCCATATGACCATAAAGAATCCGAATGGTAAGGAAAGCGGTGTTACTGCAGTAGTGGTTAACGGCAAAAAGCTGGAAGGAAATTATATTGCAGCTTCTGATTTGGCAGATACAAATGAAATCGAGGTATTAATGTAGGAACAGAGCAAAGGGAGACGAGGAAATGAATGAATGGCAAATTGCGATGCACAATCCCATACTGGTGGCTCCGGTAGTGGGCTGGTGTATTGCACAGTTATTAAAGGTCTTAATTCATTTATGTATGACAAGACAATGGAATTGGGAACGGGTAGTTGGCGGCGGCGGCATGCCAAGCTCCCACTCCGCAACGGTAGGTGCATTGGCTACAGCATGTTTGTTAAAGTACGGTCCGGATTCCTTTGAGTTCGCCATGGCAACGGTATTTGCCATTATTGTCATGTATGATGCAATGAATGTACGATTGGAAACAGGCAAACAGGGTGCAATTTTGAATATTATAATTAAAAATGAAGAAATTAAAGCACGTTTAAGTGAAACCAGCAAAGATAAATGGACGGAAACTGCTTTAAAGGAATATGTAGGACATACCCCGATTCAGGTACTGGTAGGTTTGATTCTGGGAATCATAATCGGAGTACTTGCCTTCCGCTTCCTATAATATTCGTATATTTCCATGGTAATTCCATATACTATTGTAAGAAGAATCTATGCAAAGGATTCTTCTTGCTATGTGTACGGCAACTGCGTACCGGCAATGAAGCAAGCAGGAGGAGTATATGGAAGAAAAAGAAACACCCAAAAAGGAACGCACCTATAAGGAACGGCAAAAGGAAGAAATAACCGGCAATCTGGTGAAGGAATCCGGACAGCTGATGTTATCGGGAAGTGATTATCATCACCGGATTCATTTGTTGAATATCATCGGAGAGATTGAAGGACATGAGTGCCTTCCATCCAACTCCAAGACTACCAAATACGAACATGTCCTGCCGATTCTGGCAGAAATCGAGGATAACAATCAGATTGATGGCATGCTGGTATTGTTGAATACGGTAGGCGGTGACGTGGAAGCCGGACTTGCCATGGCGGAAATGATAAGCTCCATTCAGAAGCCGGTGGTTACTCTGGTACTAGGCGGTGGTCATTCCATTGGAGTGCCATTGGCAGTATCCGGTGATTATTCCTTTATTGTACCAACCGCAACCATGGTCGTACATCCAATCCGGATGAACGGTATGGTAATCGGAGTAAAGCAGAATTACGAATACATTGAACGGATGCAGGACCGGATTATTGCATTTACGGTAACTCATTCCGGTATTGAAGAGGACCGACTTCGGAAGATTATGATGAATAATGAGCAGCTGGTCAAGGATATCGGTTCCATGCTGGTGGGCAAGGAAGCGGTTCAGGAGAAATTAATTGATGCAGTCGGTGGTATTCATGAAGCTATGGAGCACCTGCATCATCTGATTGAGGAGCGAAACAAGGATAAGCAGACGGATGGAACGCCTGCAGGGGATCATTAGAAATGAAAAGCCGATAGAAATAAGGAATCCATATGGATAAAGGGAGGAACTTTTCATGAGTTTTTTAGAAGCAATTATTATGGGACTGATTCAGGGTTTGACGGAATTCCTGCCGGTAAGCAGCTCCGGACATCTGGCAATCTTTAAGAATCTGTTTCATATTCAGACGGAAACCGGGCTGCTGTATGATGTTATGCTGCATATTGCCACACTGGTGGCAATCTGTATAGTATATTGGAAGGATGTAAAGGAATTATTCGTAAACGGCTGCTGCATGGTGGGATTATGGGTAACCAATGCCTGCCTCTGGATTGGCAATCGATTTTGCAGGAAAGAGGAACGCCGGTCATATAAACCGGTTCTTACGACTCCATATCGAAGATTCGTACTGCTGATTTTAATCAGTACGATACCTACCGGCATTTTGGGAATCGTATTGGAGGAGGTAATCGGCTCGGCTTCCGACTATTTGATTCTGCCGGGAATCTGCCTGATTCTGACCTCTATTTTGCTTTTTATTGCAGACCGGGTCAAGGTCGGTGAAAAAACAGAAGCTACGGCATCTTATAAAAATTCCTTTGTCATAGGTCTGGCGCAGGGAGTTGCCACGTTACCGGGAATTTCCCGTTCCGGTACTACGATTACAGCATGTCTCCTAAGCGGATTTAATAAAGAATTTGCAGTCAAATATTCCTTTATCATGTCCATACCGGTTATCTTAGGTGCCATGATATTAGAGTTAAAAGATTTTTCCACGGTAGAGCTGGGCGATGGTATGATTTGGAATTATGTTGCCGGTATGCTGGTAGCAGGAATCGTGGGATACATATGTATTAAGACCATGTTGGTGGTAGTGAAAAAAAATAAATTTACCATATTCTCCATTTATTGCCTGATTGCAGGAATTGTATCTGTAATTTGTTACTTTTTCTTATAGGCGGAGAATCACAGAGTAAAAGAATAGGAGTGGATAGATAGCATGGCTCAGAAGAAACAGGGCAGAAGAACACAAACGAATACCAGGAAAGGCGGAACTGCCGCCCGGACACAGGAGGCTAAGCCTCAGCAGCAGTCGGAGGGATTTCGGTTTGAAATCGTATTGATCGTGGCATTTGCCATTGCTGTTTTTCTGGAGATTAGTAATTTCGGATTGTGTGGAGCCGTGGGAGATGTTATCAGCAGATTCCTCTTTGGTGTCTTTGGCTGTGTACAGTACATATTACCAATTTTAATATTTGTAGGAATGGCTTTTTTGTTCGCTAATGGTTTTTCCGGACAGGCAGTGAAGAAAACAGTCTATTTTGGTGTTTTGATTCTGGATATATCCATACTGGCCCAACTGATTGCAGGTCTTTCAGAGGATATTAAAGTGTGGGCTTTGTATCAGGAGGCTTATGCAGGAAAGTCCGGCGGCGGATTTATCGGCGGCGGGCTGGCTTTGCTTTTAAAAAGCGGTATTGGTATCGCCGGTACTTATCTGGTGGTCATTGTCATTGCTATTATCATGATTATCTTATTTACAGAGAAGTCGTTGATTCAACTGCTGCAAAATGGCGGTATTCGTCTGATGGATGGATTTCGGGATGCCAGAGAGCGGGGACAGGAATATCAGGAGAGACGTGAAGTGGAGCGGATGAGTCTGGAGGAAATCCGGGCAGCAAAGCAGGCAGAGCGGGAGGCCGCCAGACAGGAGCGAAAGGAAAAGGCAAAAAATGAACTGGATCTAAAGCGGGAGGCGATGGAACGGGAAAAGGCAAAGGCAGAGCTGGAAAAGGAGGCGGCTGCCTATCAGCAGGAGCCGGAATATAATCGCTTTCAACATAAGGTCAAAAAAGGATTATTTCGAAATCTTACCGTGCTGCCAAGTGATGGAGAGCAGGGCGTGGTAAAAAATGAAGAATTTAAGCAGGAGAATCCGTTGGATCAGGAAGAAATTCATGAAATTACCATGACTTTTGAGGAAGAAGATGATACGGAATCCGTTCCTGTATCCGTGACAGAAGCAGCCATGAGCATGGAGGAGGAAGAAGAGGAAACTTCGGAAATACCGGAGGAGAAGCCGGTACGGAAGCGGCGGGTGCAGCGTACCAAACAGTCAGCACAGGAGATGGAAGAGGCCACGTTAGAAGTGACCAGACAAATAGAACCGGAAACCGTAAAGCCGGCAGAAGCGGTTGTTGAGAAAGAGCAGAGCCGGAGGATGGAGAATTCCCCCAAGGGACAGATGGCAGCAGCCCGAAGGGTGGAAGCCGGTACCTATCAATTCCCTCCATATGATTTGCTGAAAAAAGGAAAAGGAAACAAGAAGAATAACGATGGATATATTCAGGAAACCATGCAGAAGCTGCAAAGTACATTAGACAGCTTTGGAGTCCGGGCAACGATTACAGATTATAGCTGTGGTCCGGCTGTTACCCGGTTTGAATTGCAGCCGGAGCAGGGAGTAAAGGTGAGTAAGATCGTAGGACTGGCAGTTGATATCAAGCTGAATCTGGCAGCGGCGGATATTCGTATTGAAGCTCCGATTCCGGGAAAAGCGGCAGTTGGTATCGAGATTCCCAACAAAGAGAATGTGGCGGTTATGTTCCGGGATTTAATTGAGGATGAAAGCTTTGTTAAGTTCCCTTCGGATATTGCTTTTGCAGTGGGAAAGGATATCAGTGGACAGGTTATGGTAGCTGATATAGCCAAAATGCCTCATTTATTGATTGCCGGTGCTACCGGTTCCGGTAAATCCGTCTGTATCAATACGATTATTATGAGTATTCTGTATAAGGCAAATCCTGAGGATGTGAAAATGATCATGATTGATCCGAAGGTGGTGGAATTAACAGCCTATAATGGAATTCCACATTTGCTGATTCCGGTGGTTACTGACCCTAAGAAGGCGGCAGGAGCCTTGAACTGGGCAGTCATTGAAATGACAAAGCGTTATCAGCTGTTTGCAGAATATAATGTTCGAAACCTGAAGGGTTATAATAAGAAGGTTGAAGAAGTGCAGGCACAGGTTGGCAAGGAAGAAGGGGAAAGTGAGTTAAAGAAGCTTCCGCAGATCGTAGTAATCGTGGACGAGCTGGCTGACCTGATGATGGTGGCTCATGGCGAAGTGGAGGATGCAATCGTACGATTGTCACAGTTGGCAAGAGCCGCAGGCATTCATCTGGTCATTGCTACTCAGCGTCCGTCTGTGGATGTCATTACCGGCTTAATTAAAGCCAATGTACCATCCAGAATTGCCTTTGCAGTATCCTCTCTGGTAGATTCCAGAACGATTCTGGATATGTCAGGAGCAGAAAAGCTGTTAGGTAAAGGTGATATGCTGTTTTATCCAACCGGTCTTCCAAAGCCGGTCCGGGTACAGGGTGCCTTTGTTTCAGATGAGGAAGTCAGTGCAGTGGTTGATTTCCTGAAAGAGCAGGGACAGGAAGCGGCATATGATACGGAAATCACCAGTCAGATTGAAAGCAGTGCGGTATCAGCCACTTCTGCATCCAGTGGTTCCGGAGAGCCGGAGCGGGATGAATACTTCCAGGAGGCTGCCAGAGTGATTATTGAAAGTGATAAAGCATCCATTGGCATGCTGCAGCGGAAGTTCAAGATTGGATTCAACCGGGCGGCCCGTATTATGGACCAGTTGGCTGAGGCAGGTGTTGTGGGACCGGATGAAGGAACCAAGCCGAGGACGATTCTGATGTCACCGGAGCAGTTTGAGGAATATGTGGAGGAATACCTGTAAATTATAGGGTATCTATATTGATTTTGATAAAATAAGTTATAATTAAACTGGCAAATCGGAATTTACAGGAGGAAGAGATGAATAAGCTAATACCCCAAATAGGTGCAGCAATAGTGACATTAACCGTTTTCCTTTTTGCAATATTTATGATAGTAGATTTTCCATTTGGTTCATACTTCGTATGTATGTTTTTACCGATAGGCTATATCATGATGGTGGCCGGCTTTCACCATGAAAGCGCAAAGGAACAACGGGTATCTGCAAATATAGGAATGATTTTTTCTGCAATATATGCTGT
>JAIECC010000241.1 GCA_029068665.1 Lachnospiraceae bacterium | reverse complement strand
CCGTAGCAGCAGAAACAAAAGTAATTGTAAAGAATCCGGAAATGACATTTAAGGGCGGGAAGAATCCCGATGGGAATATGGATGCCTGGGTATGGGAAATTTAGTCATCCATTTCTCATATTTTGTTCAGTTCTTCCTCATAATAAGAAGCCTGTTCCGAATCTCCAAGGGCTGTATAGCAGCGGACGAGGCCTTGCAGTGGCAGTTCCTGACCATATTTGACAGCTAATTCACATTGGGTTTCATAGACAGCGTTATAATACCAAAGTGCAGCCTCTGCATATTCCTTGCATGCTTCATAGTATTCTCCCAGACAGGTGCAGACTTCTGCACTGACCGCACCATCTGCCATATTCTTTAAGGCAGCGCCCAGGATCAGATGGGGATTGGATTCAAGCACGCCGCATTTAGTCAATACACATTGAACTGCTTTTAATTCATCCTGGGCTAAGGTTCCATAGGATAGAGTTAAGAAGTAATCCTTAGCAGTTAGAAAATCCTGCTTTGTTCCCGCAATAAACAGCTCCTTCGCATACATGATGTTCAATTTAGAGGATAAAGAAGCTCCGGATTGAATCAGTTTTTGAAGATTGGCAAAGTCTCTTGCGCTATGGCTTTCATGAGGCTTATGAATAATAGCAATATCACTGTCAAATATCACAGGTTCCAGACGAAGGGTTTCATGCAGGGGGTCCTGCCAGTGAAATTCCCGCAATCGCTTAATCAGCTTTGGACGGTATTCCTTGTCATAATTATAGGTGGTACCAAACTCCAATTGGTTGGTATAATACATCTGGACAATATCGATTTCCGGCAGCAGTATTTTCTTCAAGTCCTGAATTTGTTTTATATTATCGCTATCTATGACCTCATCTGCATCCGCAACATAAATATATTCCATGGTAGCTTTTGAAAAGGAAAAATTTCGGGCAGCAGAAAAGTCGTTGACCCAGGTAAAATCATAAATATGCTGGGTGTACTGAGCTGCAATTTCCTTTGTCCGGTCAGTGGAACCGGTATCTACAACGATAATCTCATCAGAAAATGCTTTGACACAATCCAGACAGCGGGATAATAATTGCTCTTCATTTTTTACAATCATGCATGTACTAATGGTAATCATGAAATCCTCCTTCTACAGTGACAGTTTTATAAGTCTTTATACAAAGCCAGTATTTCTTCCAAAGGCAGGCGCGTTATACGGCAGATTAATTCATTATCAAAATTCAGTCTTATCATTTCCAGGGCAGATTTTCTTTGCTCCTGTATTGCATATTCCTTGGCATATTCTTTTGCAAATTGCTCTACAACCTCACACATATTTTTTTGCCCCTTTCCTTTTTTATAATATTGGATGCTATTACATACCTGTGGAAATCGGGAATCTGTCTTCAATTCCGCAGTATTTAATAAATCCATTAATCCGGCAATATCAGTTCCGTCATTGATTTCTGTATTGACATAAATTTCATGAAGACCATTATTGACAGTGGTTCCGGTTTCACGAATGGTTCGGTCAATATGATAAATGGTTTTTCCACTTTTGTCAACCACGGACGGCTGGTTTCTCGCAAATTTTTCAGTCAATAAAACG
>JAIECC010000240.1 GCA_029068665.1 Lachnospiraceae bacterium | reverse complement strand
ATTGACAGAGGACTTGGTAGAAGTATCAAAAATCACCTCCGGTAATATTGAATTGGAACGGGTGCCTATTGATTTTGCCGAATTATTGCGACAATCCATAGGTGAATTTGAAGATAAGTTTGCTGAGCACGAATTGCAGGTAATTGATAATATTCCGGAACACTCGTATATGATATTTGCAGATGGCAGAAGAACTTTTCGGATTTTGGAAAATTTGTTCCAGAACATTTATAAATATGCAATGCCAAAAACCAGAGTTTATATTGATCTGGTGAATCAAAATGAACAGATATTTTTATCGGTGAAAAATATTTCCATGGCACCATTGAATATCAATGCAGATGAATTAATGGAACGGTTTGTTCGGGGGGATCAGGCGAGAACAACGGAAGGAAGTGGATTGGGATTATCCATTGCAAGAGATTTGGTCAAAATGCAGGATGGAGAATTTCAGATTTATTTAGACGGGGATTTATTCAAGGTTATGATTTCCTTTCCGGAATTTATCAGCAGCGAGGTGATAGATATGGAGGAAGCACCGGAATCACTGGAAGCGGATGACGGTATGGCCATAGAAAAAAAGAATAATTAAAAAGAATTTAAAAAGAATGTCAATCCTGCCTTGGATTGGCATTCTTGCATGTTAAGGTAACTCCGGAAGCAGGAATGCATGCATAGCTTTATTAATGACTGAAGTCGATAAAATGCAAGATACTATGGAGGACTATAACATGAAGAATTTATATGGATTATTTTCTCTGGCTGGATTTATGGGAACCATGACAGTTTATGCTGTTTTAGGAATGGAAGTATCCAAGCTGAATTTAACAATAACGTTTCTGTTCTGGCTTGCTTTGGAAGGAATGATTGTGGGAATTCGACAGCTGCTTCGACAGCTGACTTGCAATAAAAAATGGACAGGTATAAAACCGCCTGCCCATTTTACCATTCTTTAGTTGTCATTGTCGATATTTGCTTTCAATTTTTTATATACATATTGGATGACATCCTTTCTTGTGATAATGCCAATGAACTTTTTGTTATCATCCACTACCGGAACAAAGTTCTGATTTGTTACCTTCGAAATCAGGTCCTCAATATTTGAATTGATGGAAACCGGATCATAGCTGATGGCACGAGGGATTTTAAGGACATTTTCACTTAAGTCCGGATCCGGTTCCCCGGTTGTGATATTCTTAAAGTACCGCAGGAAGTCACCCTCGTTTATGGCACCGATATATTCCCCGTTTTCGGAAATGATAGGAATGGAGGTATAGGAGTGTGACTGTATCTGCATTAATGCTTTTCGAATGGTAATACTGGACTCAATATATATAACCTCACTTTTGGGCGTTAAAAAAAATAAAATATTCATTTTGTGTTTCTCCTCCTATGGTATATATCCATCTATGC
>JAIECC010000024.1 GCA_029068665.1 Lachnospiraceae bacterium | reverse complement strand
TTTGCTCCTTCGGTTCCGAATCCGGCTCCTTTAATGGCGGTTCCGGTTCCTCTTTTTCCGGCTTGGATGGCTCCGGTTTTTCCTCCTCCGGTTCCTTCTTCGTTTTCTTTTCCTTCTTTTTTTTCTCTGGTTTCTCTTTTGGAGGTTCTGGCTGTCGTTCCTCTGGCTCTTCCTGTTTCTGCTCTGGCTTCTCTTCGATTTCTTTGTCCGCTTCCCCGGATGCTTCTTCTGTTTCCGCAGGAACATCTTCCATTTCTACGGGAACATCTTCCGCCTTCCTTTTTACAACAAAACTATCTTCTTCAATGGTAAAGCCCTGCAGCAGCGCTACTACACCGATGCCAAATCCGATTCCAAGCAGAAACATAAGCATGGAATTCATGATAAATGAAGAGATTACCAGGCCTATACCTGCCAGTATACATACCGGAATGGAAACTATATATAATCTTGTCAGCCAGGTTCCATAGCGTAAACCGAACAGATATTTCTTCATTTACTCATCTCCCATTCTTCTGTTATTCCTGAATATTCTGTTCCAAAACGGACCGTTCGGGAATCATCTTTTTGGTAGAGCCCTTAAACTTTCGTACTGCTACAGTAGCCTGATTAATCGGAATATTTGTACCTGCACCGGCAATACAGCCTCCCGGGCATCCCATGCCCTCGATCAGACATCCATTCTTTTTCCCTGCCTTGGCCAGCATCAACATCTTCCGGCACTCACTTAAGCCCTCTGCATGCTCCACATTCACTTCCACTTCCGGATAATATTCCTTGATACATGCCGTAATGGCATCTGCAACACCACCGGCTACTGCATATCCACGACCGGCACCGGTTGCATCCTCCATAGGTACACCCACACGAAAGTCATCAAATTCAATATCCCGTACAATGAACATGGCATCTAATTCTTCAAAGGTGATAACAAAATCAACATCACTTCGTACCGTACGTCTGGATGCCTCCAGCTTCTTTGCCGCACACGGTCCGATAAATACCACGGAAGCATTTGGATGCTCTTTCTTAATAATCCTTGCAGTTGCTACCATTGGTGTCAGTTCATTGGAAATCATACTAATGGTCTCCGGAAAATATTTCTTAGCCAGCATTGCCCAGGATGGACAACAGGAGGTCAGTAAAAAAGGCTGCTTTCCGCTTGCCACTGCCTCTGCATAATGCTCTGCCTCTGCCATGGCACCGATATCTGCACCGGATGCCACTTCATACACATCTTTAAAGCCCAGCTTTAACAAAGCTGCCTTGATTTTTTCCGGCGTAGCATACTCACCAAACTGTCCTACAAAAGCAGGTGCAATTTCTGCTATGATTTCCCGACCGGATTTCATGGCACGAATCAATTGAAACAGCTGGGATTTATCAGCGATTGCTCCAAAGGGACAGCTCACCATACACATACCGCAGGACACACACTTTTCTTCATCGATTCTTGCCCTGCCATGCTCATCACTTTCAATCGCACCTACTCCACAGGCATCTGCACATGGCCGGCGCTTATTAGCAATGGCATCATAAGGGCAGTTAGACTTACATTTTCCGCACTTAATGCATTTATTCTGATCTATGTAAGATTTACCATTCACAAATGAAATGGCATCCATGGGACATACTTCCATACATGGATGGGCAACACAGCCCTTACACTGATTACTGACTTCGTATATGTTATTTTCGCAGGCATTGCAGGCAGAAGGAATCACCTGCATCAACGGCGGTTCATAATACTTTTCATCTATAGCACTTTCTTCAATGCCCTGAGTGACATGAACCGGACGGTCCTCCGGCCGCAATGACATCCCCATGGCCAGACGCACCCGCTCGCTGGTAATCGCACGCTCCCGATAGATATTATCACAATACTGTGGGGTATCACCCGGTGTTATCTTATAAGGAATTGCTTCAATATCGTCATTAATGGAATCAGACTCATATGCCACCTTTGCAATTTCGATAAATACCTGCTTCCGCAATCTTCTAACATCAGTTTCTAAACCTCGCATGCTAAACCTCCGTCTTATACATTTTTCACCTGCAAATTAAAATAAGTATACACCTTTCTCCCCATTCTGTCTATTTTCCCATTGAATTTTTCTTTATTTCATACTATACTAAAAAAAGCGTCGGTGGTTCTTTTCGCCCCTTTTCATCGACGCTTCCATATAATTATAAGTTGAGGAGTAAATAACCATGGCATATGTATCTTCTATGACCTATACAACTGAAGCTCAGTTTTTAGAAGCAGTTGCGCAGGCAAAATCTGCCCAGACTGCCCGTGAAGCCGCATTGGCTGCTGCTGCCATGGAACAGGGGCTGTCCTTTCAGGCAATGTTAAACAACAGCATTGCCGACTATTCAGGAACTCCTACAGCTGCTTCCACAGCTGCAGACAGTCAAGCTCTGGATACCTATTTCCAACAAGCTGCTGATACCTATAACATTTCTGTAGATTTATTAAAGGCAGTTGCCAGACAGGAATCCGGATTTCAGACAGATATTGTCTCTTCTGCCGGTGCCATTGGTGTCATGCAGTTGATGCCCGGTACTGCAGAATACCTTGGGGTAACTGACCCGTATAATGCAGAACAGAACATTATGGGCGGGGCAAAGCTGTTGTCTGAGTTGTCTGCCCGTTACAATGGAGACCTATCCCTGACTCTGGCTGCCTATAATGCCGGTGCCGGTGCAGTGGATAAATACGGAACGATACCTCCGTATCAGGAAACTCAGAACTTTGTTGCTAAGATCAAAGCCAATCTTGGTGTTGATTAGAGTTTAATGATGGTAATTCATCATCCGCATAGCATACTCATCTGCTATTTGCTTATATTTCCGATAGTCCTTATCTTTTAACTCACCGGATTCTCTGCATTCTTCTACTGTCTGCTGTAAGTCCTTCAGGGCGTCCCGGGCAAGATCCTTATAATTATTTGCCAGATTCATTTTTAATTCATTGACTTTGCTTTCCAATAATAATTTTGTCTTTCGTTTTATCATTTTTCTTCTCCTATCGCTTATTTCGCTCATATTTTGCAAGAGTATGAAGTGCGTATTGAACACTGGCATACTGCTCTTCCAATGTTCCGGTTCCTGCTGATATATCCAGAGATGTTGCTATTTCCGTTAACAATACTTCAGTGATGCTATCCTTCATCTCCAGAAAAATCTTCAGCTTTGCTCCAAAGGTTTCCGCCTCCAGAAATTGAAGAAGGTAGGGATTGACCTCTCCTTTCGAACTTTCTGATTTAGAGGTATCTTGAGAAACAGTTTCTTCCTGTGTCTCTACCGGTGTAAGAGATATATCCCGGCTGCATACCGGCTGAAACCGAAGCTCCTGCTCTGCTTTCGGATACTTTGCCTTGTCCAATGCTTCTAAAAACATGGACAACGGCCGGATGTATACTTGAAAGTCTCCGTATAGTGCCTGATATACTACCATTTCTTCATTGGTTTCCGAATGAACACCGGTGGTGACGACCTGATACAGGCCTCCCTTAAAATGCCGGTATTTCTCTCCCGGAACGGGATGTGTTGTCTGAGTCATGGCTGCACTTCCTTTTTGATATAATGAACTGCGCTGGTGCGCAGGCAGGTCATTGATTTTCTATGAAAACCAATGACATATGATACACTAATTTTACCTGTTTTATCCTGGCATTACAATTACTTTTGTTCTTGTTTTTTCAACATTTACTGCCATTCATTCCTGTCTCATGTCCTGTCTTAACAGTTCAGCCATACTGAATTGTTACATCTTGCCCGTTTATCTTCCCTGACAACCTTGGAAATATCCTGCGGTCATGGTATAATAAGAAATAACCGTTTCGATTACAATTGGATAGGGGGTATACGAATGAAACTTACATTTATTGGAGCAGATCATGAGGTTACGGGGAGCTGTCATGTTCTGGAAATTGCCGGAAAACGGCTTGCCATTGACTGTGGTATGGAGCAGGGAGCAGATATCTATGAAAACGAAGAGCTTCCCTTTGCACCTGCCGATATTGACTACATATTCCTGACTCATGCCCACATTGATCATAGCGGTTATCTGCCGCTTATGTATTCACAAGGCTTTCGGGGAACAATCTTTGCCACGAAAGCAACAACGGATTTATGCCGAATTATGCTGCGGGATAGTGCACACATTCAGGAAATGGAAGCCGAATGGAAGAACCGTAAGGCCCGTCGTTCCGGACTGCCTGAAGTACCTCCTTTATATACCATTCAGGATGCGGAAGGTACAGTAACCTTGTTTCATTCTCTGGATTATGATGCTCTTACCAGCATTTGTGACGGAATACAGGTACGTTTTTCTGATGTAGGCCATCTGTTGGGCTCTGCCAGCATTGAGTTATGGGCCACAGAAGAAAACAAGACCATAAAATTAGCGTTCTCCGGAGATATCGGCAATATCAATCAGCCCTTGATCCGTGATCCGCAGTATCTGTCAGAAGCAGATTATGTAATTATGGAGTCTACCTATGGAGACCGCAGTCACGGTAACCTTCCGGACTATGTAGCAGAATTATCCCGCATCATTGAAGAAACCTTTCGAAAAGGTGGAAATGTGGTCATTCCATCCTTTGCAGTAGGTCGGACCCAGGAGCTACTGTACTTTATCCGCGACATCAAAAGTCGGAATCTTCTGCCTGATTTTGCCGATTTTGAAGTCTATGTAGACAGTCCTCTGGCTGTAGAAGCAACCAATGTATTCAACCGGAATGTGGAAAGCTGCTTCGATGAAGAAGCCATGGAACTGGTTCGTCAAGGGATCAATCCCATTGCATTTCCGGGTTTAAAGACCTCTGTTACCAGTGAGGAATCCAAAGCAATCAACTTTGATTTCAAACCAAAGGTGATTCTTTCTGCATCCGGAATGTGCGAGGCAGGACGAATCCGGCATCATCTGAAGCATAATCTATGGCGTCCGGAATGTACCATTCTTTTTGTGGGCTATCAGGCAAATGGTACTCTGGGACGTTCCTTACTGGAAGGAGTTCCCGTAGTAACATTGTTTGGTGAAACTATTGAGGTAAAGGCCCGGATTGAAAAGCTGGAAGGCATCAGCGGCCATGCAGATAAAGAACACTTAATTGAATGGCTTCAGGCCATTTCACCAAAGCCAAAGGAAGTATTTATCGTCCATGGTGAGGATACAGTCTGTGATACGTTTGTCACCTGCTTAAAAGAAGAATATGGCTACTCTGCTTCTGCTCCTTACACCGGAGCCAGCTTTGATTTGCTGACAGGCACATGGCTGTCTACCGGTAATCAGATACGGAAAAAGGCTGTTGTTTCCGCCAAAGCCAGCAGAGCAGCTACCATTTATCAGAAACTTCTGGCTGCCGGCCAGCGGCTCCTTGCTGTTATCCGTCATAACGAGGGCGGAAGCAATAAAGACTTAATTAAGTTTACGGATCAGATCAACTCTCTTTGTGATAAATGGGAACGCTAATCTATTTTTCATAGGCGTGTGACCCTTCGCCATTTTTTGCATACCATATTACTAATCCTGTTGGTAACTGGTGCATAGAGTAATGGCCCCTCTGAATCCGGAAGCAATTCTAAAACCCAATCATATGATTCATACGGAATTCGCACATCATCGTCACATTTACGGCGATGGTGTGGGAGTTGCCGTCTTGGATACCGGCATTTTCCCAAGAAAGGATTTTCTCACTCTACCCCCTTATTCTTTTCCCATAAATCGAATCCAATACTTCCATGACTTTGTGAACCAGCGTAAAGAGCCTTATGATGATTCCGGACATGGAACACACATCTGCGGTAAAATTGCCTCCTCCATGCAAATTGCTAAAGAGGAATACTTAGGCATTGCTCCCGGATGCAATCTGATTGTGTTAAAAACACTGGATCAAAATGGAAACGCTCCCATCAGCACCTTCATACAGGCCCTGCGGTGGCTGCATAGGAACTATCAAACCTACAATATCCGTATTGTCAATATCTCCATCGGAACAAATTTAGAGTCCAGCCATACCGATACGAATCTGCTGGTACAAGAGGTGGATACCCTATGGCGGGACGGAATGGTTGTCATTGCTTCTGCAGGGAATAACGGACCGACCCCCGGCTCCATCAGTTCCCCTGGTAACAGCTGTCTTATCATTACCGTAGGAGCATCCGATGACAACCTGCCGGTTCTGGGAAAAGGCTCCCGACGGATGTATTCCGGCCGGGGTCCTGTGGACTGCCGCAACGTGAAGCCGGAAATCGTAGCGCCCGGAACCCAGATTATCAGCTGCAGCAATCGTCCGGGGGGCTATACCGTCAAAACAGGTACTTCCATGTCTACAGCCCTGGTCAGCGGTGCCATTGCTTTATTATTAGAGCAGGAGCCTTACCTGACCAATGAAGACGTAAAAAACCGCCTGCACAACTGTGCAAGGCGGTTAGATTTACCTCATTTTCAACAGGGCTGGGGACAATTGGATATTCCCCGCCTGTTAAATGGATAAGAACACGGAACACTTAATTTTCTCGATTATAATTAATGAGGCAGCCCTTTAAGATGATTTCGCGCTCGTTATCCGTTAACTGTCCTAAGGTCAGGCTAAATTCCTTCATATCCTTATTCACCACATAAGCCTTGATGACCTCCGTCTTATTCCTTACTGCATCTGCAATCCCCGGAATAAAGATATAATCTCCATTTGCAAACGGTAATTCCTCCTGAATAATAAATGGCAACATACCCCAGTTAATCAGGTTGGAACGATACCGCTTGGTAGCATATTCATTGGCAATATTCGCCCAGCCACCCAATACCTTCTGGCAGGAAGCCGCCTGTTCTCTGGCAGAGCCGTCGCCCGGCTTTACTGCAAAAATCGTGCTTCCTACGCCTACATTGGCTCTGGATACGGAATAAGTTTCTTTTATCTTATCCATAATCGGCTTTAATTCCGGAACAGCAGTACAAGGACAACTATCTGCTTCAATTGCCTTCTGTGCTTTCTGAATCTCTTTCGCCCGTCCTACATAATCCGGGTCCTTTCTGGACAAGGTGAATTCTGCCAGTCCCAAAGGATTGGAGCGATAAGATGAGGTTTCACCGGAAGGAATTAATTCATCCGTGGTAGTAACCGGGTCATGAATCTCCGATACCACCTTCAGCACCAGATTCTCCGGCAATGGTGCCATGGCAGGCCAATCCTTAATATTCGGACCAAACTTGATTTCTACAGACGGATCTGCCTTGCCAACTCCATTATATACCCGGTTCTCATATATACTCTTGTCAAAGAAATACTTCCGCTTTGTAAAGTCTGCATCTACATCCGTTGCTGCTGTTAAATATCCCTGATTGGCTGCAGTTGCCGCAATGGAACGTGCATCCATTAAGGCTACGGAAGAAATCTGTCCATTCTGAATCTTTGAGCCCTCCCGGTTCGGGAAGTTTCTGGTAGAATGCCGGATACTGAATGCATTATTGGCCGGTGTATCTCCTGCACCAAAACATGGACCACAGAATGCCGTCTTTACAACAGAACCGGTAGCAATCAGATCAGCCAGTACCCCGTTCTTTGCCAATTCCATATAAATCGGCGTACTTGCCGGATATACACTTAAGGTAAACTCATCCGCACCAATACTGGTACCCTTTAATATATCTGCAGCTTCACAGATATTCTCAAAGCCGCCGCCGGCACAGCCGGCAATAATTCCCTGCTCTACATAGAGTTTTCCATTTCGAACCTTGTCCTTTAAAGTAAAGTCTACCTTACCGTCCAGACTGACCTTGGCACGTTTTTCACAATCATCTAAAATATCCATCAGATTTGCATTCAATTCCTCAATGGTATATGCATTACTTGGATGAAACGGCATCGCAATCATAGGCTTAATGGAAGACAGGTCTAAATAAACCACCCCGTCATAATAAGCTACCTGTCCCGGCTTTAATTCTGCATATGCCTCTTTTCTTCCATGAATTTCATAGAATTCCTGAATGGTATCATCGGTCTGCCAGATGGAAGATAAACAGGTAGTCTCCGTAGTCATAACATCAATACCGATTCGATAATCTGCACTTAGATTCTCTACACCAGGTCCTACAAACTCCATCACCTTATTTTTCACATAACCACAATCAAAGGTAGCCTGAATAATTGCCAGAGCCACATCCTGGGGACCTACACCCTTCTGAGGCTTGCCATCCAAATAGACTGCCACTACTTCCGGCATGTCCACATCATAAGTCTTGGACAGAAGCTGTTTTACCAGCTCGCCGCCTCCTTCCCCGATTGCCATGGTTCCAAGAGCCCCATACCGGGTATGACTGTCCGAGCCTAAAATCATCTTTCCGCCTTCTGCCAGCATCTCTCTTGCAAACTGGTGAATGACTGCCTGATGAGGCGGCACATACATACCGCCATACTTCTTGGCACAGGATAATCCAAATATATGATCATCCTCATTAATGGTACCTCCGACTGCACATAAAGAATTATGGCAGTTCGTCAACACATACGGAATCGGAAACTCCTGTAATCCCGATGCTCTTGCAGTCTGTATAATTCCAACAAATGTAATATCGTGAGAAGTAAGCTTATCAAACTTAAGCTGAAGCTTTTTTTCATTTCCTGATGTATTGTGTGCCTGCAAAATCCGGTAAGCAATGGTATTTCTTGCTGCTGTCTCTTTCGAAACAGCTTCTGCACCGAATCGTTCCTTCAGAAGTGCTTCCCTGTCTCCCCCATCCTGAACCAGTTCTGTTCCATTCAGGAGCCAGGCTCCACTATCATACATTGTAACCATTCCTATATCCTCCTAAATCTTTGACTTTTCTTATGAAAAGATATCACTGAACTTTAATACCAGTACTAAAACAATTAATAAAACAGACCATACTACCGAAACAATATTCATCACCAGACCTGCAGTTGCCATTCCCTTCTTTTGTTCGGATTTCCTGCCCTGTACGGAATTCTGGATACCTACGATTTCCAGAAAAATGAATATCCAGCCCGGTGAAAAAACCCAATCCGTAATAAACGGAAGACAGCAGAAGATCAGATTTAACACCAGTGAAACGATACCAATGATCATACCGCTCTT
The DNA here is from genome assembly GCA_029068665.1 of Lachnospiraceae bacterium. Lineage (GTDB taxonomy): Bacteria > Bacillota > Clostridia > Lachnospirales > Lachnospiraceae > CAG-632. Next base: position 7,016 of record JAIECC010000024.1, on the reverse strand, counting down.
TGCCTTTTTTCCAAATTCTTCCTCAAAGCCTGCCGGAACCGTACTTCCTGTACTTCCGGCATTCTCGTTATATGCTGACTGGGTTGCATCATATACACCTGCATTATTCGCATTATATGTTCCAGACATATTACTATTATCTGCACCCGTATTTTGGGTTCCGTTATCTGGTGAAAAATTGTTGTTATCCATGTGATTATCCTCCTCGTAAAACTTCTGTACAGAACACTTTCATACTAAGGTACGATTTCTGTACACAAATGATTTCTAATTTTATCACATTTCATAACAAAATAAAATACTGAATTTTGTTTCAAGCCTAAGGTAAAATAATGCCCAACAAATATGAACAAACCCATGACCGTCTGCCATATCCGGAAAGGCATATTCATCCAAACTATCTCCTCACCAATCCAAATATGTTAATTTTCTCCCGTAGATTCCTTTTATTACTCTCCATTCCAGAAAAAACACAGCCCGTAAGAGAGTCCGCTTTCTTTTCATGAATGGCCTCCTATTCTAACGAAAGGCTTTCTACCCATTCCTTGACAGTTTCTTCAGAAGCGTCGGAACGGAACCTTTCTCCAGTCAGCCATTCTCCTGTTCCTGCCGCCTCTTTCTCCTCCGGATTGTCATGCTCACGGGATACCCGGCTGTTCTTGTTAGTCCAGTCCAGATCCGCACTGCTGTATTCTTCCACCGGTTCCAGCTTAAATAACTCGCCGTCCGTTGCTTCCGCAATATAACCTGCAACACTTTCTGTATATCCTGTCGCAGAGTAGTAAACCACATGTGTTTTTCCTTCCGTTATCTCTACATCTCCCACTGATGCTTCAGTAGAAGAATCTCCTGCTTCCTCCATCAGTGTTTCATCAGAAGATTCCTTTGATTCTTCTTCATTCTGCCCGGAGGGATTCTGATTATTTTCCGTGCTGCTGCCCTCATTTGTCGGTTAAGGTGTAGATGTACTGCGGGCTCCATCCTGACCGCCGCAGGATGCAAGGCTAAAAACCATTACTACACTCAGCAAAAAAAGCATTATTTTTTTCATCGTAAAGTCTCCTTTCAAAGTTTGCGGGTGTTCTACATATGTTTTTCCCAAAATGCTATTGCATCCTCTATCCAGCCCTCCGCCACAGTTCCTGTCCCAAGACCAAAACCATGGGAAAGCCCCGGATAATAGTTTCTCCATATCCTCACTTGCCAGTTCAAAATCAAAAATAGCAAAGTTATCACGGATATGGTCAGGATTCTTTGAACCTGGAATGACTATATTTCCGCTCTGCACATGCCAGCGGAGGATAATCTGTGCCAAGCCTATGAAGCGTCTCGTCCACAGCCGTCTCTTTCCCATACACCGTGGGCCAGAGCTTCGTTACCAGAAAAATCTCTTCCCTCGGTACACCGCTCTTTTTATTCCCCGCCCTGTACCGCTCTCCAATTCGTACCTCATAACTGTTGACAAATCCCATACCCGTCAATAACTTTTGCATTTCTGTTTCTTATCACATACTGAAAGGCGCACTGCATTCGTACATTTTTTGAAACACAGTACAACCCTCAAAATGTATCCTATTCTTTTTCGCCCTACAGATATAATAAATCTCTCACTCCCTATTATGAGATGCCCACAACAGCAGTTTCAAATACAAGTGGTATCATTTTTTGTTTTCGCCGTTCAAATACAAAATGATTGCGACAGCAATGCTTATCGTTACGAGTCCGAAATATACAAATACCCCATGAATGGCAGTTATATTGCTGCCAAGCAACGTGTAGATCAGCACAGAAAGCGTGGCGGCCAGCGAACTGGAGAGCTGCCTCAGTGTATTAAAGATGGCACTGCCGTCAACCCGTTCCTTTCCTTCCAGCCCACTCAGTGCCATTGTAGTAGTCGGTGAATTTAAAGTTGACATGGCAACTGTCTGTACTGCAAATGCAACAGCTATGTAAATAATAGATGTATTCTGTGAGAATAAAAAACCCATTACTGTATATACTACAAATAAACCCGTCCCCACAGCAAACATTGGTTTGATCCCGACTTTATCATACAGCCTGCCTGCAAAAAGCGTTGCAAAGACCGATAAAATGGAGCCTACAATTGTGGCAAGCCCGTATGCGGTATCAGAAAAGCCTCTGATTGCCTTTGAGAAAATAGGCAATACCATTGCGTTTCCCATACAGATCAGATACATACAAAGGCTCAAGATGACCGCTATTCTGAATCCCGGATTCCGGAATACACGCAGATTGAGCATAGGTTTTTCGGCTTTTAGCTGCAAAATCACAAAAACAGTGAGAAGCAGAATCCCAGCAAGAATCAGACCACCACTTTTAAGAGCAAAGAACCCACCGCTTATGTTGCTCACACCTATCAGAAACGCCACAAATCCAAAGGAAGAAAGCGATACATACAGAATGTTCAAATCTGCCATTTCCTTATCCGTTATATTTTTCATAAAGATAATACCACCGATCAGGATCAGGATACCGACCATAAACAGAGATACAAAAACGCCTTTCCAGCCAAAGGAGTCAAAGATTAGTCCGGCATAGGTAGGCCCTACTACCGAAGAAACCATTGCAGCCATAGAATAGGCACCCATAATGGTTCCGTGCTTTTCTTTCGGATAAATTCTCAAAAGGACGATCTGTGCAAACGACAGCAACATTCCGCAGCCCACAGCCTGCAGCAATCTGCTCACCAGCAGCATGGGAAAATTTACCGACAAAACAGCCGCCAGAGAACCGACCGTAAATGCGGTCATGGAGGAAAGGAAATATACTTTGTTCGGTACTCTCTTAATCAAAAATGCAGTAATCGGTATCGTGATACCCGAAATCAGCGTTGCGCCGCTTGTGAGCCACTGGGCAAGATTGGAGGATACCCCGAAAAATGCAGTAAAATTCGGTATCATATTTGCTGTCACTGTAGTGGACATGGACGTTATAAACGCCGCCGCAAGCAAGGTAATTAAAATTCCTGTTCTTTGTACATTTGATATACTTTTATTATCGCTTCTCATTTTTATAATCCTCCCTATACAATAGAATCCACGCTTTACCAGGCTTCTATTGTCATAATTAAAATATGTCAGTATGCTTACAAATATGGGATTAAAAAACTGTTTCCTGTTAAGAAATAGTTTTTATTCGCTATTTGCATTGTTCCATAGCCGGAGCATCATGGTTCGAAATGTTTCAAGGTCTTCTTCCGAGAAATTCTTTCTAATCTGCATCTCAAATTTTTGAAATTGTGCGAATGCCCTGTCATGCACACGAGTCCCTGATTCCGTGATACGAATTACCTTCATGCGGGCATCTTCGCGGGAAACTTCACGGATGATATACCCATTTTTTTCCATTAGCTGGAACATATGGTTTGCCGTGGAACGCTTTATTGAAAATAATTCTTCAATCTCTTTCTGCGTAACCTGATGGTCATTGTGTATAATAATATGTTCGAGTATCCAATACTGATGTATCGTCAGATTATCGTCCATATCAGCCAAAACTTTTTGATACAAACAGTTGGCAAGGATACGGATTTCAAGGGTCAGACAGTCAATCTTCATACCGTGCCTCCGCAATTAGTAAGTATACATACGTTCTTATAGCACACAGCACTGCTATTGTCAATTTCTATACTCCCCATAATTTTATCATTTACGAAACTTCACGTTGATAGTTTTCTCCGGATTCATGGCAAGAAAAAGGCTTTTCATACCCACACTATGCATGGGAGAAAAGCCTTTTGATCTGTATTCTATTTTCATAGTCTCTCAATACCAAACATAATTCCACACAACTTCCATTCATGTAAAAACGGCATACAACCCTTCTGTTGTATGCCGTTCACACATTCCTATTTTTTAGTAATATATCCCTTTGCCTTTAACAGCTCTGCACACAGTACCGCACCACCTGCTGCACCCCGCACTGTATTATGAGATAATCCAACAAACTTATAATCAAAAATGGAATCCTCCCGAAGACGTCCAATAGAAATGCCCATTCCATTTTCATAATCCACATCCAAAGTAACCTGCGGACGATTATCCTCTTCCAGATACTGGATGAACTGCTTTGGTGCACTTGGAAGTCCCAGTTCCTGCGGCTCACCACTGAATTTCACTATACGGTCAATCAATTCTTCCTTGGTCGGCTTCTTCTTGAAGTTCACAAATACCGCTGCCGTATGTCCGTTTAATACCGGCACACGAATACACTGACTGGTAATCTTTGGTCCATCCGTACATTTCTCAATCTTACCATCTGTGATTTCGCCCCATAACCGTAAAGGCTCCTGCTCAGACTTCTCTTCCTCACCACCGATAAATGGAATCACATTTCCTACCATCTCCGGCCAGTCCTTAAAGGTCTTGCCCGCACCGGAAATTGCCTGATAAGTGGTAACGACTACCTCCTGTGGCTCGAATTCCTTCCATGCAGTCAATACCGGCGCATAGCTCTGAATGGAGCAGTTCGGCTTTACTGCAATAAATCCTTTCGTTGTACCCAGGCGCTTCTTCTGGAATTCAATGACTTCTGCATGCTGGGGATTGATTTCCGGTACCATCATCGGTACATCCGGTGTCCATCTGTGAGCACTGTTATTTGATACTACCGGTGTTTCCGTCTTTGCATATGCTTCCTCGATTGCTTTGATTTCATCCTTGGACATATCTACAGCACTAAATACAAAATCAACTGTAGATGCAACCGCTTCTACTTCATTTACATTATGAACAACCAGCTTCTTTACCGCTTCCGGCATTGGAGTATCCATCTTCCACCGGTCACCGACTGCTTCTTCATAAGTCTTTCCTGCACTTCTCGGACTTGCCGCAATGGTAACCACTTCAAACCATGGATGATTCTCCAGTAATGCTATAAATCTCTGTCCTACCATACCGGTACCCCCAAGGATACCTACTCGTAACTTTTCACTCATACTTATTTCCTCATTTCTCGATGCCTTTAAGATAATGGTTTATTTGATTACTCTTACCCTTACAACCCCATCGATAGCCTTCAGTTTTTCCACAATCTCATCTGAAATCACTACTGACACATCCAGCATGGAATATGCCCAGTCACCCTTTGACTTACTGATCATATCGGATATATTGATTCCCTTTGATGAGAATACACCGGTAAACCGGGTCAGCATATCCGGAATGTTCTTATGGTTAATGGCTACCCGGGCCGTATTGGAGCATACGCCCATGTCACAGGCCGGATAATTTACGGAATTCTTAATATTACCATTATCAATATAATCCACCACCTGCTTCACTGCCATAATTGCACAGTTATCCTCGGATTCTTCTGTGGATGCACCCAGATGAGGCAGGGTAATCACACCGTCCACTGCTGCGACAGTCGGATTCGGGAAGTCTGTTACATAACGGCTCACCTTGCCGGAAGCAAGTGCTGCCTTAATATCTTCTTCATTTACCAGAATGTCTCTTGCAAAGTTTAAGATTTTAACGCCATCCTTCATCATTTCAAATGCTGCCGCATTCAGCATTCCCTTGGTACTATCCAAAGCCGGAACATGAATGGTGATATAATCACACTCTTTATAGATATCCTCTACATTGGAAATATGTTTTACATGACGGGATAAATTCCATGCCGCATCAACGGAAACATATGGGTCATATCCATATACCTCCATGCCCAAATTCACTGCTACATTGGCAACCTTAGCACCGATAGCACCCAGTCCGATTACACCTAACCGTTTCCCTTCAATTTCACATCCGGCAAACTTGGACTTATTCTTCTCAACAGCTTTGGCAATATCCGGATCACTACTGTTTTCCTTTACCCACTGATAGCCGCCAATCAAGTCTCTGGATGCCAGCAACAGACCGGCTATTACGATTTCCTTTACTCCATTGGCATTGGCACCCGGTGTGTTGAATACTACGATTCCCTGCTCTGCACATTTGTCCAGCGGAATATTATTCACACCGGCACCGGCTCTTGCAATTGCCTTTAATTCGGAAGGTAATTCCAAATCATGCATGGCAGCACTACGAACCAATACCACATCTGCATCTGTTAACTCATCAACCACACTGTAACCTTCTGGCAGTAAATCCATACCGCATGCTGCAATTGGATTTAGGCATTTTACTTTTGACATTTTATTCTCCTTCACATTATCCATTCAATTCTGTTAGTTCCGTTTTATCGTTTTAATTACGCATTTTCCGCTTCGAATTTCTTCATGAATTCTACTAGTTTTTCTACACCTTCAATCGGCATTGCATTGTAAATACTTGCACGCATACCGCCAACAGAACGATGTCCCTTTAGATTCACAAATCCTGCTGCCGTTGCTTCCTTGACAAACTTTGCATCTAATTCATCATTACCGGTTACAAATGGAACATTCATTAAGGAACGGTCTTTCTTTTCTACAGTTCCCTTAAACAGCTTGCTGCTGTCTAAGAAATCATATAAAATAGCTGCTTTCTTTTCATTGTGAAGCTTCATTGCCTCTAAGCCGCCCATTTCTTTTACCCACTTAAATACCTTACCGCAGATATAGATACCATAGCATGGCGGAGTATTATATAGAGAATCCGCATCTGCCTGTGTCTTGTACTTTAACATGGTCGGTGTACCTTCCATGACATCATCCCGAATCAGATCCTCCCGGATAATTACTACAACCACACCTGCCGGACCTACATTTTTCTGTACACCAAAGTAAATTACTCCATAATCCGATACGTTAACCGGCTGGGATAAGATATCAGAAGACATATCAGCCACCAGCAGCTTGCCCTTTGTATTCGGCAGTGTCTTATAAGCAGTACCGTAAATTGTATTGTTATGGCAGATATATACATAATCAGCATCCTCAGAAATCGGTAAATCCGAACAATCCGGGATATAAGAAAAGGTTTTGTCTGCTGAGGAAGCAACTGCATTGGCTGTTCCATACTTCTTTGCCTCTTCATATGCCTTCTTTGCCCACTGTCCGGTAATGATAT
>JAIECC010000239.1 GCA_029068665.1 Lachnospiraceae bacterium | reverse complement strand
CTTATGGATATAATATGAAAAAGAAATTTTCGGAAAAAGGAAATCTGAATTCCGCAGAGGTAAGATAAAGTGGTATCTAAAAAGGGCAAACGAAAAATAGAATACGATGGTGTAATTTACTACTGGTATATAAGCGTAGGAGAAAATGGTCATAGAGTTCATATTATATCTGAGGATAAAAAAGTAAAGTTGGAATATCCATTTTTGGATACAGAAGTTCCTATAACACCGCAAGTTATTAGAAACCATTTGAAACAATATATGGGAGACAAAACAGTTGTCTTTTAATTACAGGATTGATATACTCAATTAAATTAAAAGATAATATGCGAGGGAAAAAATATGAAAAAAAAGTCTTTTCAAGATATAATTTATGTTGTTTTTCTTTTAGCTGCCATTATCCTTTTGTTTTTCTGGTTTACAGAACAGAACAGCAGTCGGACGAAGGAACAGAACAGAGATTATGCTGCGGACTCCGCACGGATAAAGTCCGAGCAGATTGATGACGAATTGAATAATGCCCTGGGGCGAATCAATGCTTATGCGTACTTTATAGGAGAGGGTCTGACGGAACCCGTGATTACGAAGCAGATGCTCGCAGAAATGGAAGAAAACTCCCAGTTTGATGCTATTATATTTACGGATATTAACGGTGTGGACTATACCTCCGATGGGCAGACCGCCGACGTGACGGAGCGGGGGTTCTATAATAACGCCATCAGTGGAAACAGCGGTATTGAGATTATATTTGATTCCTATTTTTATGATGAAACAATGGCATGTTTTTATGCACCTGTATACTTTAAGGGACAGATCATTGGTGTATTGCGGGGAGCCTTTCTAGCTGAGGAATATTTAAAAGACATGCTTACTACTTCATATTTTGGGGAAGAGGCTCAGGTGTTCCTGTGTTCGCCGGATGGAAGAGTAATTGCCAGTTCTGACGGCAAAACTTATGAAGGTCCTCTTCTTGAAGCTCTGACCGAGACAAATGTGATCAATGAGGCGATAGCCGGCCAGGCTCAGCAGGTATTTGAGGATGGCGGGACAGGTGCCTTTGAATGTGATTCCTTTTGCAGGACAGATAATATCTGTGTCACGTATCTGCCGCAAAATCAATACGTTCTTGTGCAGATATTTCCGAAAAATATTACACAACACATGATTGCAGAAGAAAATCTTGTGGGAGTTCAGCTGGAAGTCATGCTTATCGTTTTGTTTGTTGTGTATATTACGCTTATTCTTATTCGTGTCAGACACAAACGGAAACAGCTGGAGAAGGAAAATCTGGAGATGGGCTACATTATAAGCGGTGTCAACACTCTGTTTTCCCGTTTTGCTATGGTTGATTTTGAAGCAAACACCTATCAGTATCTGGCAGGGACAAAACCTGAGGATGCAGAAATCACAGAAAGCGGAAAATACGAAGACCTTGCATTTTATCTGGCCTCTGCTGTGGAAGAAGACCGCCGTCAGGAGCTTCTTGATTTTATGGATAAAGATTCTATTATCATGGCCATGTCAGAACGCAATGACCTGCGGTATGAGCGTTGTGTGAAAAAAGATGGACAGCCATTGTGGGAACACATGAATGTAATCTGTCTGGAAAGAAAGAACAATAAGGCTGTCAAGGTTTTATTTATCCGTCAGAATGTAACGGAGCTAAAGGAAAAGGAGCTGCGTATTCAGGCGGAAAGGGCACTTGCAAACCGCAGAGAGAGGCAGTACCAGATAGCGCTCATGTCCAATTCCTTATGCAGCTTCGAGTTTAACCTGACCCGGGATATGATTGAGCAGGATATTATTAGGACTATAGACGGACAGAGGATATCTCTCCTTGGACGGTTAGGACTCGAAGCTCCGTGCAAGGCCTCAGAATATTTTGAAAGATGGAAGCAGTTTGTCCTGGCGGAATCTCTGGAAGACTATTCTGCTACTGTAAATATAAAGAATCTGACCAGATGTTATGAGCAGGGTGACAGAGAAGTCATTAATGAGTATTGGGAAGGGGAAGCAGAGGAGGATCAGATGTGCGTGCGTCAGTCCTTTGTCATGGCGAAGGATGACAACACAGGTGACATTATGGTCATGGTGGTATTAAAAGATATCACGGAACAGGTCCGGAGACAAAGAGAGCAGACCCAGGCTCTTCAGGATGCACTGATGCAGGCGCAGCATGCAAACAGGGCAAAATCCACATTTTTGTCCAATATGTCCCATGATATCCGTACCCCAATGAATGCCATTATCGGTTTTTCCACCATTGCCGTCAATCATATTGACAACAAAGATCAGGTTCTGGATAGCTTACAGAAAGTTCTTTCTTCCAGCAACCATCTTCTCAGTTTGATTAATGATATTCTTGACATGAGCAGGATTGAGAGCGGAAAAGTACAGATTAAAGAGCAGGAGTGCAATATTTCTGAACAGATGCATAATCTGATAAATATTATTCAGCCTCAGATTAAGGCCAAACAACTTGAATTATTTGTTGATACCTTTGAGGTTACCAATGAGGATGTTATTGCTGATCCTTTGAAGCTAAATCAAGTGTTTATCAATCTGTTGAGCAATGCGGTGAAGTATACGCCTGCCGGGGGAACGGTCTCTTTCCGGATTATGCAAAAGACCACATTCCGGCATGGATATGGCGATTATACATTTATTATTAAGGACAATGGTATCGGAATGTCACCGGAATTTGTGGAGCATATCTTTGAACCGTTTGAGCGGGAGTCCACTGTGACACAGAGCGGTATTCAGGGAACCGGGCTGGGTATGGCCATTACCAAAAATATTGTAGAGATGATGAACGGCACCATCCAGGTTGAAAGCGAGATGGGCAAGGGAAGCACATTTACGGTACAGCTTGAACTAAAACTGCAGGATACGGAAAAAAATGCAGAACAGATCAAGGAGCTGGAGGGGCTGCGGGCGCTGGTTGTGGATGATGATTTCAATGTCTGTGACAGCGTCAGCAAGATGCTAAAGCAGATTGGTCTTCGCTCCGAGTGGACGACTTCCGGCAAAGAGGCAGTATACCGGGCCAGAAGTGCCTATGAGGAGGGCGATTCTTACCATACTTATATTATTGACTGGCAGATGCCGGGACTCAGTGGAGTGGAAACTGCCAGAAAGATTCGGGATGCAGTCGGCAATGAAGCCCCTATTATCATTTTGACTGCATATGACTGGATGGATATTGAGGCAGAAGCAAGGGCTGCCGGGGTGACTGCTTTCTGCGCCAAGCCTCTGTTTATGTCCGATTTGAAATCAGTGCTGCTTGCATCCAACAATCTGCTGGAAAAACAAGAGGAAGTTGCGGAATGGACTCTGGCGGATTTCGGTGGAAAGCGTATTCTTCTGGTAGAGGACAATGAATTAAACCGGGAGATAGCAGAGATGATTCTGGAGGAGGCAGGTTTTCTTGTGGATACGGCACCGGACGGAACAGATGCGGTGGCAATCATGGAAAAGGTGGAAGAACACTATTATGACGCGATTTTAATGGATGTGCAGATGCCTATTATGAATGGTTATGAAGCTACCAGGACCATTCGCAGACTTTCCAGAAATGATGTGAAAGATCTGCCGATCATTGCCATGACGGCTAATGCGTTGGAAGAGGATAAGGAGGCGGCATTGATGAACGGAATGAACGCCCATATTGCCAAGCCTCTTGATATGGATGTTTTCATATCGGTACTTAGAAAATTTCTTGGGTAGACCGTAGGTTTTGTAAGAATTCACCTGACTGCACTTATATTTTTTAGAGGAGAGTGCTATTTGATAGTTCTTTTATCTCCTGCATAAACTTTCCGGAGGCTTTGGAAAATACCTGATATTTTTTCCAGACAATGCTCATGCCCTCTTCCCTTTTTGGGGAGAGAGGGCGGAAGCATAGCTTGCTGTTGCCGGAGGTATTGATGATTTTATCGAATCCGATTGCATAGCCTAAGCCTTCCTCCACCATAAGGGAAGCATTGAAAAGCAAATTATAGGTGGCAACAATTTCAATTTCAGAAATTTCACTTTTTATCCATTGTGTTAATCCGTCATCATTGTCATGCTGCCTCGATACAATCAGCGGTTTTCCCCACAAATCTTCAGGTGTAATGGATTTCTTTACGGCAAGCGGAGAATCTTTTCGCATCAGTACGCCCAGGGTATCTTTATAGGGCAAGGGTATTGAATGGTATTTGCCAGGGTCTACAG
>JAIECC010000238.1 GCA_029068665.1 Lachnospiraceae bacterium | reverse complement strand
GTTCAGGACTTAAAGAATCAGATTCTTCTGGATTTGAATATTTCCAATGGAGAACCGGAGTTTGTGGATGTCAACGGAAGAATGGTACAGAAAAAGTTTGCGGAGTTATATCGGGAAAATCCGGATTTTATCGGTTGGATTACCATTGCAGACACGAAGGTAGACTATCCTGTTATGCAGAATATGGAAGAGAATGAATACTATATTCATCGTAATTTTCAACAGGAATGGGATGATTCCGGTCTGCCCTTTCTGGATTTTCGGTGCAGTTTTACGGAACCTACGGACAATATGCTGATTTATGGGCATAATATGAAGGCAGGTACTATGTTTTCCGGAATTATCAGCTATAATTCCCAGGAGTTTTATGATACTCATAAGACATTTACCTTCAATACCATTGACGGAGATGGAGAATATGAGGTAATAGCAGCATTTTATTCCCAGATTTATCCGGAATCGGATACTGTTAGCTTTAAGTACTATCAGTTTTTTGATGCTGCATCCGAAGAGGAATTCAACGCCTATGTGGAGCAGGTAAAAGCAATGACTCCTTATGAAATCAATGCAACTGCAAACTATGGTGATTCATTAATTACATTATCAACCTGTGCCTATCATACAGAGGACGGACGGTTCGCTGTAGTGGCACGAAAAGTAGAATAGGAGGACAGGATTATGGAAAACAATCCTTATGGTTTTCGTTTAGATGAAAATCAGTCACAATCAAACACAGGCTACAACTTAAACGGAGCTATGTACAATGCTGGGAATGTCTTTGCAAATGCAGAAGATCTGACTGCCCGGAGAAAGAAATGTCTGACTATGAGCATGGCGATTATGTGTGTTGGTCTGGTGATTTCAACCATCTCGGCTTTTGCAGGAATGATTGTCATGGTGCTTGTGCCTGGGCTGTTTCTGCCAATCCTGATTGGTTCGCTGATTCTGGAAATTTCCATGGTATTTGCAACCAATCACTGTATCAATAAGAATAACGTAGGTGGGGGAATTGCCTGTTATACGTTCTTTGCAATTGCAAACGGAACTACTTTTTTAAGTATTTTCCTTACCTATGCACCAAGTTCTATTTTATCCATGTTTTTGGTGACCACCATTATTTTTGGCGGCACTACCCTGGTGGCATTGGTGATTCCAAAGGATTTGTCCCGGTGGTCTACTTCCCTGGTCATGGGATTGTTTGCACTGCTGGCATTATCCCTTCTTTATTTTCTGTTCCCATTGCCGGCATTGGACTTATTTATTTGCATTTTCGGAATCGTTTTGTTCATTGGCATTACAGTATATGATGTTAAGAAAATTCAGGTGCTGGCAACAGAGAATCCATATATGTCTGTGTGGTCTGTAGGCTTGTTTGGCGGCATGAATCTGTATCTGGACTTTGTAAACCTGCTGCTGAAGATTCTACGGTTATTTGGTCGAAGAAAGTAATTGACAAGTATCCGGATTTCATATATACTATCATTTGTTGGCGCAAAGTGCCAAGGCAATCCGATGGATTTGCTGCCGGCGTGTCGGAATGGCAGACGAGGCAGACTCAAAATCTGTTGTGGGCAACCACGTGCGGGTTCAAGTCCCGCTGCCGGCATTACACCCCTTGAGCTTCAAGGGGTGTTTTTATTTCCGCATTTCTTGCATTCAGTATCGGAATCACATATAATATAAGTATTAATGTTCCGGCTATATGCAGCGGCACTAACTACGGAGGAAGACAGGATATGCAGAATCTTATTTTATTCATATTGGCAATTATTCCGGTGGTGGTTCTTTTACTGCTGATTTATTTTAGTGATAAAATTGAAAGGGAGCCCTTCTGGCTGGTTTTGGCACTGCTTGGAATGGGAATTCTGAGTACCATTCCTACCATGCTGGCAGAAATGGTGGGCAGTGCGGTATTGGGAATTTTATTTACTCCGGACACCCTTCTCTATAATTTCTTTCTTTATTTTTTTGTGGTGGCAGTTTCGGAGGAGTTGTTTAAATTCCTGTTCATGTTTACTATTACATGGAAAAATAAGCATTTTGATTATGTATTTGACGGAGTCATCTATGCAGTTTCTGCCTCCCTTGGCTTTGCACTGCTGGAAAATATCGGATATGTCATGAATACCGGTTTATTTGAGGGCTTTCTGCCCGGTATGAGTGTGGGGATTGGAAGAGCATTTCTGGCAGTTCCACTACATACGGCAGTTGCTATTTTTATGGGATTTTTTTATGGAAAGGCAAAGGAGGCCATGTTCCGGCATCAGGTTGGCAAATGCTTTTTGTTTATAGGACTGAGCCTGCTGGTGCCAATGAGTATTCATGGCTTTTATGATTTCTGTTGTAATTTCAGTAACATTCTTATGATGGTGGTATTTTTTACCTTCGTGGTGGCCATGTATGGGTTTACCATTACCATGTGCATTTATTTTTCAAAGCATGACCACAATATTACAGGCAGATTAAATGTAAAGGTCACGAAGGATGGCTGGCTGCGCTATGCAGTGACCGATCAGAGAGAGATTATGATCTTAGGACTGACCAAGCCTTTCCGGGGAGAGGTTTTGATCATTCCGGAGCAGATTGATAATTTTCCGGTGCGGATCATTGCCCGGTCTGCGTTTGCCTATACCAACATTGTAAATATAAGACTTCCTATGAATTTAAGACTGATTGAAGACACAGCATTTTTTAACTGTCCATATCTAAGAGAAGTGGCGGTGCCCAATCATTTAATCGGAATCGGGAATTTTGCCTTTGAATACTGCTATAATCTAAATCGATTTCTGATTCCTCATATTCAGTTTATGGGCAATCATGTATTTGACGGCTGTAATCAACTGAATGATGTTTATTATTTGGGGAATCAGGCCGAGTGGCAGAGCATTCGGATCAATATGAATGAAAATCATAAACTATTGGCTGTCCGGTTTTATTATAATACCGTAAGACAGTCTTGTTAAAGCTGGTGAAACGATGAATTGTCTGGAAGCACAATCAAAAATTGTAGCATTTGTGGAGGGTAAGCTGGAAGGGGGAGAACTGCTGGAATTCGTCCGTCATGTTCGAGGCTGTGAGAACTGCGCGGAAGAATTGGAAATTTATTATACCCTTTTGGTAGGGATGAAGCAGTTAGACGAGGACCAGGAATTATCTACGGACTTTAAGACACAAATGGAAGAAAAACTGAATATTGAATATAAGCATATTCAAAACCGGAGAAAACTGACGGGCTCCACCATAGTCATTATTATTGCTGCCATTTGTACCGTGGGATTTCTGGGATATGAAAGCCTTCGCAATACCAGATATCAACAGGAGCAGGCAGATATCAAGGCACGGCAGTCAGAATATTATTATTATGATTATTTTGGTGAAGCTATTTTTCATAATGAGGATTATGAACTGTTTGATTTGGGAAATTATATCAATCATACTGAACAGGATTACAGGAACAGCAGCTACTATGAGCGTCTGCGTATCTATCTGAATCAGCATAAAGGAGACAATGAAATTGAAAAAACTATTACTAATTGATGGACACAGCATATTGAACCGGGCGTTTTACGGACTTCCGGATTTATCGAATTCTCAGGGACTGCATACCAATGCAATTCTGGGTTTTTTGAATATTGTATTGAAGCTGATGGAAGAAGAACAGCCCACGCATCTTTGTGTGGCCTTTGATGTGCATCAGCCAACCTTTCGGCATCTGCGGTATGAGGCCTATAAGGGAACCAGAAAGCCTATGCCGGAGGAACTGCGGCAACAGGTTCCGGTGATGAAGGAAGTGCTTCATGCCATGAACATTACCACAGTAGAGCAGGGGGGATTTGAAGCGGATGATATCATCGGCACCCTGTCCAGGAAAGGTCTGGAGCAGGAATTTCAGGTTACCATCGTATCCGGTGATCGGGATTTGCTGCAGCTGGCAACAGAGGAAATCCAGATTCGGATTCCTAAAACCAAGCCTTCCGGCACCACCATTGAGGATTATTATGCGGAAGATGTGAAGGAACGATATCAGGTAACACCGATGGAGTTTATTGATTTAAAAGGATTGATGGGAGATGCTTCGGATAATATTCCGGGGGTGCCGGGAATCGGAGAGAAGACTGCCACGAAGATTATCGCTGCCTATCACTCCATTGAGAATGCCTATGCACATATTGATGAAATTAAGCCCAATAAGGCAAGAGAGAATCTTCAGACTTATTATGAACAGGCTCTTCTCAGCAAGGAACTGGCAACGATCAAGCTGGATTGTCCCATTGATTTCAGCCTGGATTCCATGGAAATTAAGGAGTTTTTTAATGAAAATTCCTATGAGATGTTTAAGCAGCTGGAGTTAAAAAGCATTTTGAACCGATTTTCCCAGCCTATGGAAGCAGAGCAGTTTCAGGCTGAATTGCGTACAATCGAGGAGTTGGCAGAGGCGGAAGCCTTCTTTCAGAAAGCGGTGGCTTCGGAGTCGGTTGCCCTCCAATGTGTGATTTGCAGTCAGGGGTTATTGGGCATGACATTTTCTGCGGAAGCAGGAAAAGCAGTGATGATTCTCCTTGGAGGGTTTATAACGGAGGAATATCTGACCGGACATATCCTGGACCTGTTCTCTAATTGTAAAAGGGTCGTTACCATTGGCTGGAAAGATCAGCTTCGAGTACTGTCTCCTGCTATGGACGGAAAGAGGATTTTGGATCTGGCAGTTGCCTGTTATCTGCTGAATCCATTAAAAGACAGTTATGATTATGATGATATAGCCAGAGATATTCTTGGCATCACCGTACCTTCCAAGAAAGAATTGATGGGAAAAGCAGAGCTTACACCATTTACCCTTCAGGAATCCGGTGTGCAGAAGATGCTTGCAGACGAGATATGCGTGGCTTATGCGGCAGGGTTAAAGATGGAAGGTCTCCTTGCAGCAAAGAACATGCTGAAGCTGTACTGGGATATTGAATGTCCTACTATATATTCCTTATTTGATATGCAGAAATGGGGGATTCGGGTACAGCGAAATGCTTTAAAGGAATATGGCAACCGGCTGGTGGAACGGATTCAGGAGCTGGAAGCTGACATTCACAATATGGCAGGAGAGAACTTTAATATCCAGTCACCAAGGCAGCTGGGTGAGATTCTCTTCGATCGTATGAAGCTGCCCGGCGGAAAGAAAACGAAGACAGGATATTCCACCAATGTGGAAGTTTTAGAGAAAATAAAGCAGGAACATCCGATTATACCGGCTATCCTGGAATACCGTCAAATGGCGAAATTGAAATCCACCTATGCAGATGGACTGGCAATTTATATTCTGGCAGACGAACGGATTCACGGAAGATTTCACCAGACGATCACCGCAACGGGACGAATCAGCAGTACAGAGCCAAATTTGCAGAATATTCCTATTCGTATGCCCCTAGGGCGAATGATTCGGAAGGTATTTATACCGAAGGACGGCTTTGTATTTGTAGATGCGGATTATTCTCAGATTGAGCTGCGGGTGCTGGCCCATTTATCCGGAGACCAGGTATTAATTGATGCCTTTCGGCATAATCAGGATATCCATGCATCCACTGCTTCTGAGGTATTTGGTGTTCCCATTGATGCGGTAACACCTTTGCAGCGGAGAAATGCCAAGGCAGTGAATTTTGGAATTGTTTATGGTATCAGTGCCTATGGGTTAAGTCAGGATCTGAATATTTCAAAAAAGGAAGCATCGGAATATATTGAACGGTATTTTGAAACCTATCCCAGCATCAAAGCGTTTCTGGATCATCAGGTAGAAACAGCCAGACAGACCGGTGTAGTGGAAACCATGTACCATCGTATCCGGCCGGTTCCGGAGATTCAGTCCGGAAATTTCATGCAGCGAAGCTTTGGAGAACGGATTGCCATGAATTCTCCAATTCAGGGTACGGCTGCAGACATTATTAAAATCGCCATGAACCATGTACGGGAACGGCTGATTAAAGAGAAAATGAAATCCCGTTTGATTTTGCAGATTCATGATGAATTGCTGATTGAAGCAAAGGAAAATGAAGTAACCAAGGTAACCCGAATTCTTCATGAGGAAATGGAACATGCGGCATCACTTTCCGTTCCATTAGACATTGATGTACATGTTGCAGATAACTGGTATGATGCCAAGTAGCAGACCGGAGGATGCTTCGAGAATGTACAACCCGGTTCGGAAGAGAGAAGGAAAAGGGAGCAGGTACAGGGAAGATGAAAGTCATAGGTATTACCGGAGGAATCGGAGCCGGTAAAAGTACAATATTATCCATACTGAAAGAGGAATATCATGCCTATGTGCTGGAAGCGGATCAGGCAGCACATGACATTATGGAGCCGGGACAAAGAGCCTATACCCGTATTGTAAATACCTTTACGGATGCCATTCTGGACCTGGACGGAAGAATTCACCGGGGCAGACTGGCAGATGTGGTCTTTCAGAATCCGGATGGACTAAAGGCATTGAATGCAATCGTACATCCGGAAGTCAAGCAGTTTGTTCTGGAGGCCATTGAGAACTGCCGCAGGGCAGGGGATATTCCTTTTTTTGTAATCGAAGCCGCCCTGCTGATTGAAGATGGTTATCAGGAGATATGCGATGAACTATGGTATATTTATGCACCGGAAGAGGTGCGGGTCCGGCGGCTGATGGAGTCCAGGAATTACAGCCGGGAAAAATGCGAAGCAATTATAGGCAATCAGTCTTCCGATGCTTTCTATCGCAGCCACTGTACCCATGTAATAGAGAATTACCATTCGTTGGAAAATACCAAAAAACAACTGGAAGAATTATTGAAGAACGAAATATTCTATGTTAAAATAAACCAATAGTATCTTACCATAGGAGGCAGTATGACAGCATTAACAAAATATCCACAGTCATTGGTGTTTGGCTTGGATATCGGTACCAGAAGTATCGTGGGGACAGTTGGATATCAGGATGTAGAGGGCTTCCATGTAGTGGCACAATGTGTAAAGCTGCATGAAACCAGAGCTATGATGGACGGACAGATTCATGATATTGGAACCGTAGCGGAAGAAATCCGCTATGTAAAGTCTGAGCTGGAATTGCAGATTGAACGAAATCTGACTGAGGTCTGTATTGCTGCCGCAGGCCGTGTGCTGAAAACAGCCGTAGGGGTAGGTGAGTATGAGTTTCACGACCAGACAGTGGTAAATCTGGAATATATCCATTCTCTGGAGATGATGGGTGTGGAAAAGGCTCATGAACAGATTGTTGAGGAGCTTGGTACGGAAGAGAAATACTATTGTGTTGGTTATACTGTTATTAAATATTATTTAAACGGCTATGAAATCTCCAATCTGGAGGGACATAAGGCAAGAAATATCAGCGGTGATGTATTAGCAACCTTTTTACCGGAGGAGGTAGTGGACGGTCTGTATGCAGCAGTAGAGCAGGCAGGACTTACTGTATCCAATCTGACACTGGAGCCAATTGCTGCCATGAATGTGGCGATTCCACAGAACTACCGGCTGTTAAATATCTGTCTGGTGGATGTAGGTGCCGGCACCTCGGATATTTGTGTGACCAAGGATGGAAGCGTGATTGGTTATGGCATGATTCCTTCTGCGGGAGATGAAATCACGGAATTAATTATAAAGGAATATCTGGTTGATTTTGATACGGCAGAGAAAATCAAAATGATTTCTCCCAAGCGGAAAACCATGACTTACAAGGATATTATGGGAATTTCCCATAATATCACACCGGATGCCGTATATAAGCTGGTTGCCGGTGTGATGAAGGATATTACACGAAGTGTGGCAGAAAAGATTATAGAGCTTAACGGTGGTAAGCCGGTCAGTGCAGTGTTTGTTGTAGGAGGCGGCGGTAAGCTTCCGGGCTTTACCAAGTCTTTGGCAAAGCAATTGAATCTGCCGGAAGAGCGGGTAGCCCTTCGTGGTGAAGAAGTGATGCAGAACATTCATATACATGTAGAGCATGTGAAAAAGGACCCTCTTCTGGTAACACCTATCGGTATCTGCCTGAATTATTATGATCAGAAGAATAATTTTATTTTTGTTCTGGTAAATCAGGAGCGGATTAAATTATACAATAATGACAGGCTGACCGTATTTGATGCTGCTATGCAGTTTGGACTGAAGAATGAATCCGTTTTCCCGAAGCGTGGCCGGGACCTGCATTATACCGTAGACGGAAAGCAGCGGTTCCTCCGTGGACATCAGGGAGATGCTGCAGTCATTTCAGTAAATGAACATGATGCTTCCATCAACACGCCTATAGAAGCCAATGATCAGATTTTAATTCAGGAATCCACCCAGGGAGAAGATGCAGAGCTAACGCTGGGACAAATTCCGGAATTCACCAATACCATTTCCTTCCGGGTCAATAATAAGATGATAACATGTCCGAAATTTGCCAGTGTGAATGGCAGATTGGAATCGGAATACTATCAGATTCAGGATCAGGATCAGATTCGTATGTTGAATTATTACACCTTAGAACAGCTTCTGACCTTTATGGATCTTGCACCGGAGGGCAGGATTTATGTCAATCGTGAACCGGCAGAGGCTGATACGAAAATATATGAGAATTTTAAGATTACCTGGTCGGAACAGCTTCAATATCAGGATTTGGATGCAGAGACGGACTCCGAACCTTCAGTTGTGAGTGATAAGACGGATACGGCTTCTGAAACTCCGGTTTCACAGAAAGAAGCAGATGAGCAGCCTGTTCTTAACACGATTGTAGTAACGGCAAATCAAAAGACTTATACCTTATCCGGCAAGGACCGGTATGTCTTTGTTGAAATTTTTGATGTTATGGGTTTTGATACCTCTAAGGTGCAGGGGACAGAACTGGTCCTTCTGCTCAATGATAAAAAGGCAGAGCATTTTGACGAGTTACATAATGGAGATAATATAAAAATTTTTTGGAGGAGTTAATAT
>JAIECC010000237.1 GCA_029068665.1 Lachnospiraceae bacterium | reverse complement strand
CAATATATCTTTTAAAACTTTTATACAAATTGCATTAAAAAAGAACGGTCATGAAACACAGCTATAAAAACTGTGCATGTGCCGTTCTTTTCTATTCATATTATTCCAGTCATATTAAAGGATTCCGGTATTCTTTCCTTTAAGCTTCCTTTAAAAATGCTACATAGCCTTTCTTGGTTTCGTATACATCTGCCTTGCTGGTCACTTCCCAAGGTGCGTGCATATTCAGCACTGCAACACCACTATCAATCACTTCCATACCATATAAGGACAGAATATATGCAATGGTTCCGCCACCGCCTACATCTACCTTTCCAAGCTCTGCCGTCTGATAAGCCACCTGATTATCGTCTAAAATCTTCCGCAGCACTCCCATATACTCTGCATTGGCATCGTTAGACCCTGATTTACCTCTCGCTCCGGTAAATTTGTTAAATACCATGCCCCGGCCAAAATAAGCAGCATTATTTTTCTCATATGCGGAAGCATACAGCGGATCATAGGCTGCGCTGACATCAGAGGACAGCATACGGCAATTCTTCAAGCATCTGCGCAGGGTCAGCTCAGAGAATTCACCTTTTGCATCCAATAAATCAGCCACCGTATTTTCAAAAAACTTGGACTGCATACCGGTCGCACCCACACTTCCGATTTCTTCCTTATCCGTTAACAGACAACAGGTGGTTTTCTTCACTTCATTTACCTCCAGCATCGCTGCCAGAGAGGTATAGGCACATACCCGGTCATCCTGACCATAAGCCATGATCATGCTTCGGTCAATACCGGCTTCTCTTGCCTTACCCGCAGGAACTACTTCTAATTCCGCAGAAAGGAAATCCTCTTCCTCCATATCGTACTGTTCCTTTAAGAGCTTTAAGATGCCCTTTTTTACTCCTTCTTTTTCTTCGTTTTTCAAAGGAATACTTCCGAATAAAATATCCAGCTTTTCTCCTTCAATCACCTTATTGGCCTTCTTTTCTTGCTGTTCGCCAGCAAGATGAATCAGCAAATCCGTCACGCAGAATACAGGGTCGTCCTCTTTTTCACCAATGACAATCTCTGTAACGGAACCATCCTTTTTTACTACAACACCGTGAATGGCCAAGGGCAGAGTTACCCACTGATATTTCTTGATACCTCCGTAATAATGGGTATCCAGATACGCCATATCTCCATTTTCATATAATGGGTTCTGCTTTACATCCATACGTGGGGAATCAATATGAGCGCCCAGAATATTCATTCCCTGTACAATCGGGTCGGTTCCTACATTAAATAATGCAATGGTCTTCTTCATGCATACAGCATATACCTTATCGCCTGCTTTCACTGACTGCTGCTTTGCCAGTATCTTTTCCAAATTCACGTAACCAGCGGCTTCCGCCTGCTTCACTATCTCTGTTACACATTCCCGCTCTGTTTTTCCCACATCCAGAAATGCCCGATAGTTCTTGTTCAGCTTTTCCAATTCCTTTAATTGCTTTTTCGTGTAAGTCTTCCACGCATTTGGTCGTTCCATGTATCTGTTCCTCCTGTTTTCATCAAAGTCAACTGCACTAAGTATAGTACAATTCAACTCCCACCGCAACCTGTCCAATTTCTGTTTTCCATTGCACAATGCGGAAACATGCTATTCCTATCAGTATTACCAAATGCACGAAAGATTATAAAAAATTATGGTTTATCTGCGTTTCCTGCTACCGCCTTTGGCACTGGCTATATAAGTCCCATCAGACCTGCTTTCGCGTCTGCGAACGCGTAGCGGTACATAAGGTGCGAAAATACCGCACCTAAGTACCGACGGGTTCTAAGAGTCTGCCGGAACTTATATAGTCAGTTGCCCAAGGCTGCCAAGACTGGTGCAGTTCCATAATACAACATATACTTTGGATACTGAAATCCAATATCCTAAAATATCGTAATATCTGCTCCTGTATGCAATGGGTCCGTTATGATATGGCATTGGGATTTCAATACTGAAACAGTCAGAAACCGAAACTAATATTTAATTATGAATCTACACCAAACTTGGCAGCGTCTTGCGGGGTAGGTATAGCTTCAATCAGACCTTAGAAGCACGCTGGTACTTAGGGGTGGTATTTTCACCCCTTATGTACCACTGCGTAGCTGGCAGGAGCGCAAGCGTGTCTGATTGAAGCTATACCTATCCCCAAAAGACGCGGTAGCAGGATAGTAAGATAAACCATAATTTAGATTATGCAGGAACCCAAGCACTACCTCATCCTTTTACAATGAGCAGCTTCTGCCCTACTGTCAAATCATCCCGTTCCAACTGATTTACCTTACGAATGGTATCAATGGAAGTATAATACCGTTTTGCAATATTCCACAGGGTATCCTCTTCCTGTACCATATAACCGATAATGCCGGCAAGCTGATTCATTTTTTCATAATCAATGTCAGATACGCTCATATCCGTAATTGTCTTGCACTTCTTTCGTGCAAAGGCAATGATGCTTAAGTTGACAACCGCTTTTATTTCCACTTCGTCACTGCCCAACATAATACTGCTAATCTGCTCCAGAGTCGGACGGATATGGTAAATGGTATCCGGCGACATATCCTTTGCCTCTACCAAATATGTAAATGGAAGGAATCCGGTCAGGGAATTCATCGGACGGGTATCGTCCTCCGCTATGTATACGATTCGAACTTCAACTGCACCATCTACCACAATTCCTTCTTCGGTAGTCCGGGTGTCATCTACTTTTACATTTCCCTCCACATAGCAGACCTGTAGAATTCCGGCCTGATTTTCTTTGCGTTTTAACCGTTCTACAATTCTGGTCTTTGCATTATTCCTTGTCAGCAATGATTCATAATCAAAGGATTCCGTTTCCACATTGATGCAGGCTGTAGTGGAGAACATATCACCCAGCAGATCCAGCTCTTCTTCCTGATAAATACGGATTTCCAGTTCCAGGTTCGCTTCCAGATTCAGAACCCGCTCTTCTCCATCTTCATCCGGCTCTACTACAAGCTGTGTTTCTCCCAGCATTACGCCGATGTCCGCAGTCATTCCTTCCATGGAACCTACACAGTCTACTTCTCCGGAAAATGGAATATCCAGATTCAGATATTGCAGCGGCATCTGCTCTTCCGCCCGATAGATTAAAAATACCTCCAGCTCTCCCCGAATATCTATTTTATTATCTAAAGGCTTGGTTTCTACTTCATTTACGGTTACAGAATGCCAGATCAAATTACGGATATTCGGCTTGCTCTGGGGTATGGATATCAGCTCCCGCACACGAAATACATCCTTCTGGTCGGCTACGGTTCTGGTATATGGCACCTTCTTGTACATGCACTGAATATTTTCTCCATTTTCAATGCTTTCTGCACCTTCGATAACATCCTGCTCTGTCACGTCAATTTTCATTTGAATCAGTCCCTTTACCGCAATCTTACGGGAATGAATCATGGAAATATTCAGATCCTCCATGTCACAGCTTACGCTGGTGTCATAAGAAGGAAGCAGTTCATCTACATTTATGGTTTCCTCAAAAGGTACGCTGCCGTTCATGGAATCCAGTTCTCCCTCTGCCTTGGCAACGGAGTACAGGATTTTATAACTGACATGCCCCTTTACCCGTATCCGGTCAACCATGGGTTCTGTGTCATCAATGACTACCTGCCCCTGACTGATAATAATCTTATCTATATCCTGTTTACTGTCTGATACATTGAAATCTTCGTCTATTGTAAGCTGTACATGCTTTGAAGTCTTATGGTTATTGGTACGAATTTCCTTTTTCACTAGCTGCATGCGGATTACCCTCCCTTTTGATTCCTGTCAGTGAAGCTTCGTCCTTCACTTGTCTTTCTACGCTGATACTATTTTATGACCCAGAATCAGAATTATTCCTTAATAACTCTTTTTAGATTATTCATATACTACCGGAAGATTCTGATTTTCACACTTTACGGCCACATAGGGGTAGGTTATCCCGTCAATCTTAATCGTTTCCCCCTCCGAGCCAATTAGGTTCGTATCGATATAAACCGCCTGAGAAGTGCGATAGAGGGCATTAACCGTTACCGCACAGCCACCTCTTTGCTGTGCGCCGTAGCCCACCACAATATACATGTATTCCCTGGTGGTAAAGGTAAGCTTAAATGGACTTGCCTTTTTCTCATTAATGATCTCTACCAGTTCAGCCGGTAATCTTCCCTCTTCGCATACGGTAAAGTCTAAATCTACTTTTTCTCCCTCGTCAGAAATCACCTCTCTGTATTCCGTATCTCCTGACATATATCTTTTGATGAAGATGCAGCAGGCACCAATTATAAATACAGCCATACATATATGTATGAATTGTTTCATGGAACTCTTCCTTTCCATCATCTTTTCATAAATATATGCATGGCTGTCTACTTTCAAAACGTTTATTTATATTATAGTTGGTGCTGTCTGCTCCTATTGTTGAGCAAGAAACGTATCACATCTGGTGCCGGACAATTCTATATTCATCCCCCTGCTGATAATAGGGACATTCCCGATAATTCCCACTTAAGAACCGGCTCATTTCATCCTCATCCAGCTCCATCATACAGGTATAGCATTCATATTCCTCATCATATTCATAATTCATACAGCTTTCACACAAGTCTGCCATATTGCTTCTCCTTCACTCTCCTGATGTCACTCTGTTTATCAACTCTGATTTTATTCTTAACGTTATACATACCGCTCCACCAGTATCGCCTGCTTCCCCTTTTTCGTATCATGCTGAACACCCCGGAACACGAACTTTCCATGTCCCCGCACTGCCACCACATCACCATCCTTGGGATTTCCGCTGTTATTTTCAAAAACCCTTCCATTCACCAGCACCAGCTTCTTTCGGAACAGGTCCAGGGACTGATTTCTGGACAGGCGGTACAGCTTGGAAATGATACTGTCCATGCGAATGGAAGATACAATCAGCTCTACCGGTTCCAACTGAGGCTTGACCTCCTCCGGCATGTCCTCCAGAACCTGACATTTGACATGGGTATGCTTGATCTGCCCCAGATTTTCCCGTATGTAATCCCCGATACGTTCTACCACGAATACATAGCCCGTCCGCTCCTTCACCACAATATCGCCAATGGTATCCCGCTCAATACCAAGGTTCATCAAAGCTCCAAGGAAATCCCGGTGGGTCAGTTCATCCGAAAACTTTTTAATCAGTGGTTCTATCTTTAAAAGCTGAATCGGAAATGGAATCTCATACCCAAAATCTTCGGGGTTCCCAAAGCGGATCATGACCCGCTCACAACCTTCTGCTCCGCCCCACAGGGCAAAATCCATATCCTCTGCAACCGAATACACCAGAGCAGCGTCCCCTTCCGATAAAAAGTCCGTAAAATAATAGGTATTATTCTGATAGCTTTGCTCTGCCAGCTCTGCAAGCCGCTTTTGTAACTGCTGTTCCTCTAGCATTGACATCCAGCCTTCTCCTTTACTCCGTTCAATGTAAAATATACTTTAAGCCGTTCCTGTACAATCTTAATTCGCTTCCTGAAGGAATCAGTGCATATAGGTAAAGAATTGATTTCCCTGTTCTGCAAAAATATTTTCCATAACATAACGGCCTTCCCGTACCTCTTCACCGGTCACAGGATTATAATAACGAATGGTAGTCTCATTATAACTGATAATCAGCACATAAGTGCTTCCATCCAGCTTTGCAATAACCGGAGCACCCTGGCACAGATAAAATAAAGCAATATCTACATCACAACCAACCAGATTGATACCGGTCCTTCCCAGATACCGTTTCAGAATATCATCCGGGTTTCCCGTCATATCCATGGTTTCCGGAATCTCTGCTTTCTCATACTGCAATATCATTTCTACGCACTTCTGCAGAGATTCCTGGGAACTGTCACAGGTAATTTTCTGTAAACCTTCCGTTACCTCCGCATATTCCAGCAGACCGCTGATCTTCCATATACATCTTCCCTTGCGGTCCAGAGCCCTGCCGCTTTCTTCATAAGCCGCCAGCACTGCACTTCGTGGAGACGAATAAGAACCCTGCATCTCCCCCTGGGCATATACATAGTACCGTCCGGTCTGTTCCCCACTGTCAACTGCAATGGTCTTGTCCTCATCATTGATAGTTTCTTTTGTAATAATCAGTTGAGGAATGGAGGTAACGTACATGTAATTCGGGAAAATCATATAAAGCTGATTGTATGCATTATAGGTATACTGATAATTCACCTGAATTCCTGTACTGTCCTCTTTCTTAAAGGTAATGAAATCATCATCCGCCTCAATATAATTTCCACCGGAAAGCGTTGCACGTTTCAGATAAATGACCTGATTCACCGTACGTGCATCCATGACGTAAGTACCCGGCTTGGAATATTCTTTTACCACTGTATTAGTCAGAGTGGTTATTTTCAAAGTATGCATCGGGAATATCGTACTGCCATCTGTATTCAGGACTACCTCTGTCTCATTGGACAGACCATAGACCAGATCATTTTCAATAAACCCAAGGGCCTTGATCCGCTGTCCCGCTCCGGCATCAATCACATGTTCCTCATAGGTTTCCAGATTCAAAATCGTCAATTGGGTACTATCCCGGTCTACGGAAGCATTGGGATATGCCAAAAGATACTCATTATCTGAAACTGCCAGATATTCCTTTGGTATCTCGTGAATGACATAACTGGATGCTTTGGTTTCCAGATCGATTTTCATTACATTATCTCCCAGCAGATAAAAGAACTCCCCACGCTCATTTAAATAGGCAAGACGGGAGGCATCTTCCTTCAAGATTTCATAAGGTTCATTACAGGATATAAACAGTACCTCCTCCAGCCT
The DNA here is from genome assembly GCA_029068665.1 of Lachnospiraceae bacterium. Classification (GTDB taxonomy): domain Bacteria; phylum Bacillota; class Clostridia; order Lachnospirales; family Lachnospiraceae; genus CAG-632. The sequence continues at coordinate 6,330 of JAIECC010000237.1, read as the reverse complement.
GCTGGTTTCTGCATGGAAACGGTAAACCGCAATTCCATTTTCGCCTTCATGCTGCCCCCGGTTCATATAGCCATAGACTGTAAACACAATATTACCATCATCATCCAGCTTCACAATATTGATACCATGCTGGTCATAGGCGGTCCGGATATCCGTAGGGGAATCCTGCCAGAAGGCAAATACCTTGGTAATCGTTGTGCTGGAATAGTCATAATACCAAAGCTGGCCTTCCTTTACAAATGCCACCTTCTCATTTTCATCACTGACCCGGTACCGGAACTGGTCTGCATCCGAAATACCAAAGAAAAACCAGTTCTTTGCCGTATTCACCTGAAACCGGTCAAAAATACTTTCCACCTTACGGTTATAATCCATAAGATAGATAGTGGTACTGTCTATATACCGAACCCGGTAATCTTCTGTTACATTGTAATACTGGGTATTATTCACATCGCCGGATATGGCTACATATTTCAACTCAATTACCGCATTTTTGCTATCCATATCCTTAATGGTCGGTATCATCTGGGAAATTCTCATCATGGAAAGATTCGCCCAGGTAAAGGTTTCATAATTGGAATGAATATCAATATCGGACAGGTTTTCATTTTCTCCGCTGTCATTAGGTTCAATGTACTGGGCAATTGCCGCCCGATTCTCCTTGGTAAAGGTTGCCTCGTGAAAATCCGATACAAACTGGAGAAATGTACGGGTATATAATTCATCTGATGGAAGCAATCGGGTATAATACCGTACCTCTTGTCCATCATTTAACAGCAGGCATATGATAAATGCATATTCCTCCAGCTCTGTCAGATTCATTCTCAAGGTTGTGGTTACATAAAAGGAACCGTTATTTTTTACGATTTCATCTACCGCTCCATTTTCGATCAAAGAGCTGCCATCCATGGTCCGTACTTCATACCCCAATGACTTGAATGCTTCCCCTACATCATCAATACGAAACTGTACTGTCTGGTTTGTCCCAATGGGAGTAATGGAATCATTGAACAGCGCAACATCAATGGAAGAGGTGTAGCCATGCAGACAATTAATTTCATCCTCTCCTGCTTCCATGTAGACCAATGGCAGGGTCGGCTGATCCATCTCTGCGGTCACCTCATCCATTCCTGCGTTATTCCATTTATTTACAAAAAAGACTGTCATGCAAAATACAATCACCAGCACGACAATTCTTATCAGTATCTTTTTTATCATGATGCTTCTCCAAAAATTCAACAATCATGCCTACCAAAACCTGCGTCTTCTCTGATGGTAACGGCATCTGCGCATATGGAACTCATTGCAAATCAGAATCAGACAAAGCTGCATCAGAGGATGATCCGGCTTAGGTCCCCCTTCTTCCCTGCCTTTCATTCTGGTAAATACCTGCTCTGCCATCCGATACATCGTTGCCGAATCCGGCTGTTCATCAAACATCGGACTTCCCTCGTACTCCAACTGGTCACACAAATCTTCCACGATTGCTGCAACAAATCTTGCCTCTCGTGGATACATACGTTTCATTTTCTCATAATCTCTGGCAACATCTTCCTCCGATAATTCCAACGCCTCCAGATTCAACTTCTCCGGCCATGCCCTTTGGGGTGCCTGCTCTAAATATTCACTGAAGCTGTTCATATTCAACCTCCAAAAAATATATAATATCCTATGCAGAGATTGAAAATTGTTGCATGTCTGTTATCCAATGCTTTGAATGATTCCTATGACTAAAACAGGAAGAAGCACCTTAACGGTGCTTCGCTTCCTCTGACACTTTCCGGTAATTATTCATCACCAAAAGAAATACCCAGCATTCTGGCATTCTGTACAATGCTGTCCTTCGGTGATACATATTTTAATTTCCCTGCAGACTCGGATAATGGAATGGAGGTCACTTCATTATTCTTCAGAACCACCAGTTCTCCAAACTTTCCTGCCTTTATCAGTTCTGCAGCCTTTGCACCAAACCGGCTGGAAAGTACACGGTCATACGGACATGGACTGCCTCCACGCTGGGTATGTCCAGGTACCGTAACCCGAACCTCCTGACCGCCATAGGCCTTGACCTGCTCTGCAATCTCATATGCTACGGAAGGATACTTCGGATTTGCCAGCAACGCTTTCCGTTCTTTCTTCGGCAGTGCGGCAACCTCTTTGGAAATTGCTCCCTCTGCAACTGCCAGAATGGAGAAGCGTTTTCCTTCCTTGGTACGACGATCCAACGCCTTGCATACATTCTTAATATCATACGGAATCTCTGGAATCAGGATAATATCCGCACCACCGGCAATACCGGCATGTAGGGTAATCCAGCCTACCTTATGTCCCATGATTTCAACAATAAACACCCGTCCATGAGAAGCGGCTGTGGTATGGATACAGTCAATGGCATCCGTTGCAATATCTACTGCACTCTGGAAACCAAAGGTCATATCCGTTCCCCAAAGGTCGTTATCAATGGTCTTTGGCAGACCAATCACATTCAGGCCTTCTTCACTTAACAGGTTCGCAGTCTTCTGAGAACCATTTCCACCCAGTACTACCAGGCAGTCCAGCTTCAGCTTCTTATAAGTATCCTTCATTGCTTTTACCTTATCCAGACCGTTGGCATCCGGCTCACGCATCAGCTTAAACGGCTGTCTGGAGCTTCCGAGAATCGTTCCGCCCTTTGTTAAAATACCGGAAAAATCATCCGGCTTCAGCAGCTTATAATTGCCATACATCAGGCCCTTATAGCCTTCCAGAAAACCATAAATCTCAACTTCCTTAAAGGAACCATGAAGTCCTTTTACCACACCACGCATAGTCGCATTTAATGCCTGACAATCCCCGCCGCTGGTCAACATACCAATTCTTTTCATAGTACCACCTTCACTTTCTTACGTTATTTTATAGGTAAACCCTGCCCTCTAAAGCACGAAGCAGCGTTACTTCATCAATACATTCCAGTTCGCCGCCAATAGGAACCCCGCTGGCAATCCGGCTGACCTTGATCCCGGAGGGCTTCACCAGCTTACTGATATACATAGCTGTTGCTTCTCCCGGAACATCCGAATTGGTCGCTATGATCAATTCCTCTACATTTTCCGTCTGCAAACGAACCAAAAGCTCTTTCAGCTTAATATCCTCCGGTCCCTTGCCCATCGCCGGGTCTAAGGCACCATGAAGGACATGGTATACACCGTCAAATCGTCCGGTCCGCTCATAGGCTGCCAGATCTCTGGTATCCTCCACCACCATAATGGTGCTGTGATCCCGATTTGCCGACATGCAGATGGGACAAATCTCTTTATCCGTTAGAGTATAACAGCTTTTGCAGTATTTCACATTCTTTCGGGCTGACTGAATCGTGCCGGCTAATTGCTCTACCTGCTCCATCGGCATATCAATGATATGAAATGCCAGACGCTGTGCGGATTTGCCGCCAATTCCCGGAAGTCTGGATAACTGCTCGATTAGATTGCTGATTTCTGTACTATAGTAATTCATGATTAGAAGGGAAATCCTCCCATTCCGCCCATATTACCGGTTATCTTTGACATCTCTTTATTGGAATCCTCTTCCTGTGCCCGCAATGCCTCATTGGTCGCTGCCATAATCAGGTCCTGAAGCATTTCGATATCGTCCTTGTCAACAACCTCTTCTTCTAATTCAATGGCAACAATCTCTTTCTTACCACTTACTACAACCTTGACTACACCACCGCCGGCAGTTGCCTCATAGGTCTTTTCCTCTAATTCCTTTGTTGCCTCTTCCATCTGCTTCTGCATCTTCTGAGCCTGCTTCATCAGATTGTTCATGTTCCCCGGCATCATTCCTCCGGGAAAACCACCGCCACGCTTTGCCATTTTCATATCCTCCTAATTATCATCATATTCCACAAGAATATTCTTTTCTTCAAATATATCCATTGAGGGCAGCCCCTGCTGCCGGTTACTGCCCGATGATTTCTTCCGAAATTCTACAGGAACCTGCCGTTCTGCTGCCTTCATAAAGGCATCCTCAATTGCCTTGCGGTCCTCCTCGTTGTTCATAAGCAGTCCCTGATTGGTTTCGTCTAATAAAATCACAATGCTCTTACGATTTGTATCCAAACGCATATCAGACATCTTTAATAAACTGCTTAATGCCGGATCTAATAATTGCAATGCCTTTGACTTGTGAGCAACGATTTCCTGAAGCTCCTTCACGGTAGCCTCCGGCAGACTTTTCTTCAAATCCTCTAAGGTCTCTTCCGGTTCCTCCGGAACCGCTTCCTTTACATATTGAGTAACCACCGTCTGCTGTGGCTGCTCCAGACAGGTATCTACCTTTCTGGATAAATTCTCTAACCGCTGCAGAATGGAATCATAATTCCGCTCCATTTCCGGCACACACAGCTTGATTACTGCCAACTCCAGCACTACCCGCTTCTGGCTGGCATACTTTATGTTGTTGGAAAGCTCAGAGAAAATGCGGATATACCGCATCAGTCCCTCCAGGGAGAGCCGTTCTGCCATCTGCTCCATGGCAGCCAGATTTTCCTTGGAAAAATCCAGTCTGGAAGCTCCTTCTTTGGAGCTTTTTATCAATAACAGGTTCCGCATAAACCAGGTGAAATCCGTAATGAACTGTCCCAGCTCCCGTCCCTGCCAGATAACTTCATCAATAATATCCACTGCCCGGACAACTTCCTTCTCTTCCACTGCCGTCAATAGTCTTACAAAGACCTCTGTATCCACTGCCCCCAGCACATCCAGACATTTCTCATAAGTCAATTCCTCACCCAGATAAAAGGAAATGCACTGATCCAAAAGACTCAGGGCATCCCGCATGGAACCGTCTGCCACCCTGGCAATATAGTCAATGGCTTTTCTCTCTACCTGCTGTCCTTCCCGCTCCATCAGATCCCAGAGCCGGTCCGCTATAGTTTCAACAGAAATCCTTCGAAAATCATACCGCTGACAGCGGGACAATATGGTAATGGGAATCTTGTGTGCCTCTGTTGTAGCCAGAATAAAAATCACATAAGAAGGAGGTTCTTCCAAGGTCTTCAACAATGCATTAAAAGCACCAATGGATAACATATGCACCTCGTCGATGATATACACCTTGTATCTTCCTTCTGTGGGAGAATACTGGACCTCATCCCGAATCTCACGGATATTGTCTACACCGTTATTAGATGCTGCATCAATCTCTATTACATTCATGGAGCTGCCTTCTGCAATGGAACGACAGCTTGGGCAGTTGCCGCAAGGGCTTCCATCAACGGGCTGCTCACAGTTCACTGCCTTGGCAAACAGCTTTGCCACGGTAGTTTTACCCGTTCCTCTGGTCCCGCAGAACAGGTAGGCATGACCAATCCGGTCATGGGTAATCTGATTCCGCAGGGTGGTTACTATATGCTCCTGACCCTTGACCTCTTCAAAGGCATCCGGTCGCCATTTACGATACAATGCCATATACGACATATTCTTCACATCCTAATCTGTTTTCCTAGTATTGGAACCGGAATATCTGATCTAAGGTACGCAGGGTCTTGAAATTCCCCTTTGCAGTAATTTCTCCTGCCATAAACGCCCTTTGAAATGTATTCTTGCCACTAATAATGGCTTTTAATACCTTTGTCTCTGCCTTCATCACTACATCCGCCTCTGTGTCGTTACTGTACCAGCACTTCACATAGGTTGGAGTTACCTCAATGGATAAGGTAGCTTCCCGATCCGGTATAAGGATAATGTACTTGGCATTAAAGCCCTCCTGAGGATAAAAGTTGGTCCGAAGCTCCCGAATAAACTCGCCTTCTTTTTCCTGCGGCTCCGTATCCCCCAGCATGGTCTTAAACATGGCGGATAATTCTTCGATATCTTTTTTCTGCTTCATTACATAGGTGTCATCAGAAACAAACCTGGATAACTGTTCGCTTTCCTGCGGTGTCAGATCAATGGTTCTTGTTCTGGATACCGTTTCCTTTACTGCCACATTGCTGTTCGGCAGAATCGGCATAAACTGATTAATTGCCCGGTATAAATCCTCTGCCTTTTTCTCTATGATACCGCGATAAACGGCAGAAGTCTCAAAGTCCGTATGATTCTCCACATAAGCCGCCAGTCCGTTTATGGAAATACCGCCTAAGGTCTCCCATTCCTTTACCAGTGTCAGCTCTGCATCCCGCTCGCCGTAGGTAGTTGCCATAACCACCGGCAGCATGTAAATATTCTTTAACTTGTCTTTGTCACCGTAAAGCCAGCACATATCCAGGAACTGCGGCATATAACCGCCGATTCCAAACCACTCCAAAGAAACCGCAAGAATAACACCATCTGCCTCCTTCAAGGTAGCCGG
>JAIECC010000236.1 GCA_029068665.1 Lachnospiraceae bacterium | reverse complement strand
TTTGCACAAAAATCGTTATATATTTTGCTATTCTGTCTTAACTATCTGTCAGGACAGGTTCCTGCCATACAGCCGGTATTGATAAATTCAGAAGAATTCCATATAATGATAACAGTCCGGCTCACAAAGTATAGTCTGCACCATACAGAGAACCGCCACAAACAGAAAGAAAAGAGGTTTTATTATGATTATAGATTTCCATACCCACGTATTTCCGGAGGCAATCGCTTCCGGCACCATTGAAAAATTAGAAGCCTTTGCTCATATCAAAGCACAATCCAATGGATTATTAAAGGGGCTAAAAGCTTCCATGGAGAAAGCCGGAGTGGATTACTCCGTTATTTTGCCGGTTGTAACGAAGCCCTCCCAGTTCCGGACTGTCAACGAATATGCCGCTTCCATCAACGGAAGGGATGGCATTATTTCCTTTGGGGGCATTCATCCGGACACGGAAGATTATCAAATGGAACTGGATCAGATTCGTGCTTATGGTCTTCCCGGCATTAAGCTGCATCCGGATTATCAGAAGGTGCATGTAACCGATCCTCGTTATCTGAAGCTGATTACCTATGCCGTTGACTTAGGTTTAATCGTTACCCTTCATGCCGGTGTGGATATCGGACTCCCGGATGAAGTCTACTGTCCACCGGAAGAATCTGTTCAAATGCTTCAATATGTGGAAACCCATGCCATGCATCCGGAACAGGCCAAAATTATTCTGGCACATACCGGCGGCTATGCCCAATGGGATGCTGTAGAGGAGCTTCTGGTAGGAAAAAACGTATATTTTGACCTTGCTTATACCTTTGGTCATATAGAAACCGAACAGCTGCTCCGGATTATCCGGAACCATGGAGCAGACCGGATTCTGTTTGCAACCGACTCCCCATGGAATGACCAGAAAGCGGATATCGAAGCACTAAAAGCCCTTAATCTGACACCGGAAGAGGAAGCTGCCATTCTGGGAGAAAATGCCAGAACCTTATTACACCTATAATGCGCTTCCCTGCTCCACATTTCTTTTTGTAAATTCCTGTCGGATGGTATTCATGACCATCCGCTTATTTCCACTCCATTCCGGAGCAATCAACAGTTTCTTAGGTCCGTCACCGGTCAGACGATGAATCACCATTTCCCGGGGCAGGTGACGGACACACATTTCCAGTATATCTATATATTCCGGCAGGCTCAGTATTCGAAATGCTCCTGCCCGATAGTCGGTTTCCAGATCTGTTCCCTGTAAAACATGAAGAAGCTGCAATTTTATTCCCTGTGTCCCGTTCTGTCCTACATATTCCACTGTTGCCAGCATATCCTCCGAAGATTCTCCCGGCAGTCCCAGTATCACATGGGTTATAACCGGTATACGATATCCTTTTAATTTCTGAACCGCCCGGTCATATATTTCTAAAGAATATCCCCGGCGTATATATTCTGCTGTTTTTTCATGTATGGTCTGCAATCCCAGTTCCATCCAGACCGGCTTCACCTTCTGCAGCCGAACCAGCATGGCCAGGATTTCTTCCGAAAGACAATCGGGCCGGGTAGCAATGGACAGTACCCTTACATCCGGGTCCTCCATAGCCTCCAGAAACATCGGTTCCAATTCCTCCACCCTGCCATAGGTATTGGTAAATGCTTGAAAATAGGCAATATAGCCTATGGGTTCTGCCGGCAGCTTCGACTGAATCCGTTCCTTTGCCTGCACAAGCTGTTCCCCGATTGACCGGGTCCTGTCTGCCGCAAAGTCACCGGCCCCTTCCCCGCTGCAAAAGATGCATCCCTTTGTCCCGCAGGTTCCGTCCCGGTTGGGACAGGTTCTTCCACCATCCAATGCCAGTTTGTACAACTTCATTCCGTATTCCTGTTTCACATAATCACTGAGATTGTTATACCACATAGTACCTCATTCTTTTTACTCTTTCTAGGTTCGGATTTGCCAGTCACTGTGCTCCAAAACCTCACAGCCGGTAAAATATCGTTCCTCCAAAGGTATCCACTTCTCCCGAAACTGTATTAATGCCTCCCCGCCATTCCGCTCCCGTATTCGACGAAGCTGCTCCTCCGGGTCCAGCGTTAAAAAAATACGCAGTTGATATCCTTCCCGAAATAAGGGATGGCAGGAATAGGTTCCTTCTATAATCATGACAGGGGAAGGTTCCACACAAACCGGCTCCCGAAAGTCCTGTAAATGACAGTCAAAAGGACGATATTCCAGACTTTTCCCCTGAAGCAGCGGCAGGAATACCTCTGACTGGAATCGTTCATAATCAATATTTCCACCCGGCTCTGCATACCGCTCCGCCGTCCGCTGCTGGGGACGCAGAAAAAAGTCATCCATATGTACCACACTACATCCGAATTCCTTTTGCAAATATGCCGCAAGCGTTGTCTTGCCTGCGGCACATCTGCCATCAATCCCGATTCGGACTGGTGTTCCTTCTCTCTTTAATTGTTTTATTTTAAGCAAAAGCCGTTCCACCTGCTGTGTCATATCATCAACCTTTTACGGATACTTCCGCCCCTTTCTCCTTCTTTCGGAAGGGAACCAGTCCGGTCCGGTTCAAGGTAACCATAATCGCAGGAATAAAGGTCAACTGTATCACAATTCCGGGTATGGCATTTAGAAAAGCACCGGCAATAAATGCTGTCCAGGTAAAGCCCTCCTCTCCGATTCCCAGCAACAGGACTTCAGCAATCCCCCAGACCACTCTGCCCGCTATCATGGCAATCAGCATTGCCCGATACAAAGAAATGATACACTGCCACTTGGAATGATGATAAATCAGCCCTACAACCAGACCATAGGTGGCAAGTTCAAAAGCCATGGCAATTCCATTGGGATATAATACCGGCATTCCAAATAAAAAATAGCGTAAAATCGGAAGAATCAAGCCCACCTCCAACCCATATTGCCAGCCACAGATCAAACCACATAATAAAACCGGTAAATGCATGGGCAGCATCATATTGCCAATTTGTTGAAGCTGTCCGGTTAAAAAGGGCAGAACCAGACCAATTGCAAGAAACATAGCTGATAAGGCCAATTTCTGAGTACTATTCTGCTTATGTTTTGTCATCCTTCTTCCTCCATATTGTTTCAATTTTCAACTTCCATCTTATACTTCAATTAATTCATAAGTCCTGCTGCCAATTCCCAATTCAACAGCCGCTTCAATGGTATGAACACCATTCCGGGTCTCAATCCGCTCCAGCATATGCGCCTGTCCCGGATCCTCCGTTGCCCCATAAACCAAATCCAGACATGCCTGGTCAATGGCAACCGGGTCCAAAGAAGCCAGAATACCAATATCTGCCATACAAGGATCCTCTGCCACAGCACAACAATCACAGTCTACGGACATATTCTTCATTACATTAATATATACAATCTCCCCATGGAAATAATCCACTACGGAAGCTGCTGCATCTGCCATGGATTCCAAGAAGGAATCATGATCTGATGTCCAGAAATCCTCCGGCTTACCCACTCCATGAATATATGCCTTACCATAGGAAGAGGCTACGCCAATGGATAGCTGCTTTAATGCACCGCCATATCCGCCCATAGGATGCCCCTTGAAATGAGACAGTACCAGCATGGAATCATAGTTCTCAATATTTTTTCCTACATAGTTTTTCTGTATCTTTTTTCCCTTTGGAATGGATAATTCCAGGTCCGGTCCCTCTGCATCCAGCAAATCTACAGTAAAATACCGGCTCCAGCCATGGTCCTCCATGGTTTTCCAATGCTTCTCCGTGGTATCCCGGGTGCCGTCATAAGCCGTATTACATTCCACAACCGTGCCGCCTACATGATCGATGACCGGCTTCCAGAATTCAGGCCGTAAGAAATTCTGATTTCCTGTTTCACCGGAATGCAGCTTTATTGCCACCTTGCCCGAAAGGGGCTTTCCAACCAGCTGATAAAGCTTTAATACCTGTTCCGGTGTAATCGTTTTTGAAAAATATACTTTTGATTGCATAAATACCCTCCTCTTCACTATTTTCGCAATTTTCAATTGAATCATATATAGTTTACAACATAACGTTCACTTAAAGTCAAGACAGAATTCATCAAATCAACAGCAAAAAACTCTATGCCGGCAACAGAACGGTCCTCACATAGAGTTTTTCGCTTTATTCCATTATCCTTCCACCGACTTGATTTCACCAATATCAATGACAGTCAAATCTTTATTGTCTGCCTCCAGGCTGGTCAACAGTGCATTTGCCGTATCCAGACTGGTCAGGCAGTATACGCCAGTCTCAATGGCATGGCGGCGGATCACAAAGCCGTCCTTACTATGCTCTACACCCTGAGACGGTGTATCAATGATCAGATCAATTTCATGACTTAAAATCAAATCCAGCAGATTCGGAGAAGGCTCTTCTACCTTGTTGATTACCTGAGCCTCTACACCATTTTCATTCAATACTCTTGCCGTACTCTTAGTAGAATGAATCTCATATCCAAGTGCCGCAAATCTTCTGCCGATATCAATTGCATCCAGCTTATCTGCATCCTTAACGGTCAGAATCATTTTCTTATGCTTCGGAAGCTGAATCCCTGCGCCTAAGAAGGCTTTGTATAAAGCCTCATTAAAATCCTTGGAAATGCCCAGACATTCACCGGTAGATTTCATCTCCGGCCCCAGACTGATTTCTGCTCCCCGCAGCTTTTCAAAGGAGAATACCGGCATCTTAATGGCATAATATTCGGACTCCGGCTGTAATCCCGGTGTATAGCCCAAATCCTTCAGCTTTGCTCCGGTAATTACCTTCGATGCCAGATCAACAATCGGGATTCCCGTTACCTTACTGATATATGGAACGGTACGGGAGGAACGAGGATTGACCTCAATTACATATACCTCTTCCTGATAAACAATGAACTGGATATTAATCAAACCAATAACATGAAGGCTCTTTGCCAGCTTTCTCGTATATTCTGTAATTACACGCTTGATCTTCTCCGGTAAGCCTGCCGGATATACGGAAATACTGTCACCGGAATGAATTCCGGCACGCTCCACATGCTCCATAATGCCAGGAATCACAATATCCTCTCCATCACAAACCGCATCGACCTCTACTTCTTTACCCATCAGGTATTTATCTACCAGAATCGGATGTTCCTGTACATTTCGGTTAATGACCTCCATGAACTCCACAATATCCTTATCTGCAATAGCAATCTGCATTCCGGCACCGCCCAATACATAAGAAGGCCGTACCAATACCGGATATCCCAGCTCATGAGCTGCATTCAACGCCTCCTCGCAGGTAAACACCGTATGCCCTGCCGGTCTTGGTATACAGCATTCTTCCAGGATTTCATCAAACAATTCCCGGTCCTCTGCCGCATCCACGTTTTCTGCACTGGTTCCTAAAATATTAACACCCATTTTCAGCAATGCTTCTGTCAGCTTAATAGCAGTCTGACCGCCAAACTGTACCACGGCGCCATCCGGCTTCTCTAAGCGAACGATAGACTCTACATCCTCCGGAGTCAACGGTTCAAAATACAGCTTATCTGCAATATCAAAATCCGTACTTACTGTTTCCGGATTGTTATTTACGATAATGGTCTCATAGCCCTGCTCCCTTAATGCCCAGGTAGAATGCACGGAGCAATAGTCGAATTCAATTCCCTGTCCGATTCGGATTGGTCCGGAACCCAGTACCATAATCTTTTTCCTTCTATGGTCTTCCTCCACTTCATTACTGCCATCATAGCAGGAATAATAATAAGGAGTCGTGGCCTCGAACTCTGCGGCACAGGTATCTACAATCTTATAAGCAGCCTCGATTCCCATTTCATACCGCAGTTTTTTAATCTCCTGTTCTGTTTTTCCTGTCAGCTGCCCGATTACCTTATCCGGAAATTCCATACGTTTTGCTTCCAGCAGCAAATCCCGGCTCAATTCTTCAGCTTCTGCCAAATTCTTTTCCATCATAACAAGATTGGATAGCTTATCCAAAAACCAGATATCCACCTTGGTTATGGAATGGATTTCTCCTAAGGAAATTCCCCTGCGGATTGCCTCTGCAATCACAAAAATACGGCGGTCATCCACCTTATACAGCCGTTCATGAATTTCTTCCAGCGGACGTTCTGCATAATCCAGATAAATCAGACTATCCACATGCTGCTCTAAGGAACGGAGCGCCTTCATCAATGCACCTTCAAAATTCGTACAGATACTCATAACCTCACCGGTAGCCTTCATCTGGGTCGTCAGAGTACGCTTTGCCTGAATGAACTTGTCAAATGGAAGTCTTGGAATCTTAACTACCACATAATCCAGAGTCGGCTCAAAGCTGGCATAGGTCTTTCCGGTTACTGCATTTTTGATTTCATCCAGATTGTAACCCAGGGCAATCTTTGCAGCTACCTTTGCAATAGGATATCCTGTAGCCTTGGATGCCAATGCAGAAGAACGGCTTACACGAGGGTTTACCTCGATAACACAGTATTCAAAGGAATCCGGATTCAATGCAAACTGTACATTACAGCCACCCTTGATATCCAGTTCACTGATGATGTTCAATGCTGCGCTTCGAAGCATCTGGTGCTCCTTATCTGCCAGAGTCTGGGACGGTGCCACAACAATACTGTCACCGGTATGAACCCCTACCGGATCCATATTTTCCATATTACAAATGGTGATACAGGTGCCATTGGCATCCCGCATAACCTCATATTCGATTTCCTTCCAACCGGCAATGCAGCGTTCCACCAGAACCTGTCCCACACGGGAAAGCCGAAGGCCGTTTTCCAGAATATCTACAAATTCCTGCTCATTTTCTGCAATACCACCGCCGGAGCCTCCAAGGGTATAAGCCGGTCGCAGAACCGCCGGATAACCAATGGTCTTAACAAACTCCAGACCATCCTTTACCGTTGTTACCACCTGGGAAGGGGCACAAGGCTCATGGATTTTCTCCATCGTCTTCTTGAATTCGTCCCGGTCCTCCGCTTTCTTAATGGTCTTAGCAGAAGTGCCAATCAGGCGGACATTATGCTCCCGCAAAAAACCGGATTCTTCTAATTCCATGGCAATATTCAGTGCTGCCTGTCCCCCAAGGGTAGGAAGTACACTGTCCGGCTTCTCCTTCCGGATGACCTTCTTCACGATTTCCGGTGTCAAAGGCTCAATATATACCTTATCTGCAATATCCTTATCCGTCATGATGGTAGCCGGATTGGAGTTGATCAAAACAACACAAATGCCCTCCTCTCGAAGAGACCGGCAGGCCTGTGTGCCGGCATAGTCAAACTCTGCCGCCTGTCCGATTACGATCGGACCGGAACCAATCACAACAACCTTCTTTATACTTGCAATCTTTGGCATTATTTTGACACCTCCATCATATTCATAAACTCATCAAACAGGAAATCCGTATCCAACGGACCGGCACATGCCTCTGGATGGAACTGTACCGTCTGCACATTTTTGCCCAGATAATGAACACCCTCTACCGTGCCATCATTTACGTTTACATAACTCACTTCCGCGACTTCCCGGTCCAGAGAGGCTTCCTTTACCATATATCCATGATTCTGGGTAGAAATATAAACCTTTCCGTTCTTCATATTCCGCACCGGATGATTGGCTCCCCGATGTCCATACTTCATTTTCTCCGTATCACCGCCATTGGCCAGTGCCAGAAGCTGATGTCCCAGACAAATCGCAAAAATCGGAACATCCGTTGCAAAAAGCTTCTTGATTTCTTCAATGGTTTTTTTGCAGTTCTTTGGATCTCCCGGGCCATTGGTTAACATAATTCCATCCGGACCCGCTGCCAGTATTTCTTCTGCCGGTGTTTCTGCCGGATACAGGGTCACCTCACATCCACGCTTCTGCAGTGAGCGGATAATATTCAGCTTTACACCTAAATCAATCATAGCGACTTTATAAATCAGAGTACCCTCTGCCGGATATACCTTCTTTTCCTTACAGGTCACATCCAAAACCACATGACCGATCCGGTATGCTTTAATCCTTGGAAGCACTTCATCTAAAGAATAATGTTCATCCGTAGTAATCATACCATTCATGGTACCCTTCTCTCTTAAAATCTTTGTCAATGCTCTGGTGTCGATTCCTTCAATTCCCGTAATATCATTCTTTAACAGAAATTGTTCTATGGTACCTTCACATCTAAAATTACTTGGAAGCTTTGCGATCTCGCGAACGATAAAACCAGACTGCCAAGGCCGGTCTGCCTCAGCATCCTCCAGACATATTCCATAATTACCAATCAACGGATAGGTCATACATACTGCCTGTCCTGCATACGAAGGATCTGTTAATACCTCTAAATAACCGGTCATGGATGTATTGAATACAATTTCACTGATGATTTCCTTTGTGGAACCAACGCTTTTACCAGTAAAAACAGTGCCATCTTCAAGAATAAGAAAAGCCTTCATTTTCCCACCTGTTCCTTTCATTTTCTGGTTTTTGCCCAAAAAAAAAAGACTAATAAGCCCTATCGCTCTGCATAAACCGATACAAATACCATAGACCCAATCTTTTTTCAGCAGTCCTTAAATTGATAAAAGTTTAACACAACCATCCCCCGATTTCAACCCCCTTTCTGCATTTATTTTTATTTTCCAGAACAATCCTGTACCATTCATCATTCCGGCTGGTCATTTCTCTTTCTTCTGTCCCGCTCTGCTTTTGAAAATACACAGCCGCAATAATCCTGCCGATACAACTGATACTGCTTGGACAGTTCAATGGAACGGCGGTAACCGTCCTTTTTCTTAAAATCGGAAACCAGATAGTTCACTCCCTGCAGCTTTGCCTGTTTTTCTCCAATCTCATTCAGCCATTCCGCATGCTTGTAGGG
>JAIECC010000235.1 GCA_029068665.1 Lachnospiraceae bacterium | reverse complement strand
AGGACACGTAGCCGAAGATATACGAGAGAAATATGTCGGAAAAAACGTGAGCGTTTTTTTCAAAAGAGGCAATCAAAATCCGTTCATGTATATCTATAAGAAATAAGCAATTGTTACATTATGGTATGCAAACTGACTGTTCAACAACTTCCAGTTTGTCATATCAGTAAATAGAAAATGGATTGATTCCATATCGAAATCAATCCATTCTTTTTATTATATACACCTTTACTGGCACAACCGGGCAACTACCTGATTGATTACCTTACCATCTGCCTTGCCCTTCAGCTCCGGCATAACAGCCTTCATAATCTGTCCTTTATTCTTCGTTGCCAAAACCTCAGCAAACTTTTCGGTTAGAACTGTTTCTACTTCTGCCTCTGACATCATAGCCGGTGCATACTCCTGAAATACCTGATACCTTACCTGATACTGTTCCAGCAAATCGGTCCGCTCTGCCGGGCAGGTATCAATCTGCTCTTTCACACTTTTAATTTCCTTTAAAATCACCTGATTGACCATATCCTCCGGAATATTATCCCTGCACCCATTATCGATTCCAACCTTTTTTACTGCGGATACCAGGGAAGCAATACTGTCCTTCCGTTCCTTGTCCTTTGCCTTCATGGCTGCAATCATGTCTTTTTGTAATGTTTCTAAATTCATTGTTTTCACCTTTCCCTTCAACCATATTACTTATTTTATAACTTTTATTGACTTTAATTATACTCTGGTACAAGCTGCCAATGCTGCTACCGCACCATCTGCTGCGGCTGTAGTCAATTGCCGGACCTCTTTTGTCCTGCAATCTCCTGCTGCATAGACTCCCGGAGTCTTTGTTTTGCAATCTTCCCCTGCTATGATATACCCTTGGTCATCCAGTGCTGCCAGATTTGCAAATGCCTGATTTTCCGGCACCTGTCCAATGGCTACAAAAAGTCCGTCAACAGATATTTCCTGTCGTTCCTTTGATACCACATTCTGAACTGTTATTTTTTCCAGTCGTTCTCCTGCCTGCAAGTCTGTTACCACAGCATTCAATATACATGTAACATTTTCTCTCTGCTTCAATCGCTCTGCCAGAGATGCATCTCCCCGGAATTCCTCTCTCCGATGTATCAGATAGACCTGTCTGCATCCGTTTGCCAGATAATCCGCATCACCCAAAGCCGTATTGCCGCCTCCTACCACAGCTACGGTCTTGTCCTTATAAAAGGCTCCGTCACAGGCGGCACAATAAGAGATTCCGCGTCCAACCAATGCTTCTTCTCCTTCGATGCCCAGCTTTCGATTCTTTGCTCCTGTTGCAATAATCACCGCACCACAACCATACTCTGCTGTTTCCGTCCGTACTATTTTTTGACCGTCATTCTCTATAATCTCCACTGCTTTCCCGGTTTCCAGCTCTGCACCCAGAGCAGTGGCCTGCTCATACAGGTTCATGGCAAACTGAAATCCGGAAATCTGCTGAATACCGGGATAATTCTCAATCTCCGGGGTATTCACGATCTGTCCTCCATAGATTCCTTCCTCTAACAGCAGTACATGTCTTCCTGCCCTCTGCCCATAAATAGCTGCGGTCAATCCTGCAGTTCCTGCTCCAATTACAATAATGTCTGCTGTCTTCATTCCACCATCTTCCTATTTTCCTCCAGCATTTGCTTTAATGCCGGCTTAGGCAGGGCACCTACCTCTGTCCGAATCACTTCACCATTCTGAATAAGCAGAAAGGTCGGAATATTCTCTACTCCGTATTTTCCGGCAAGCTCCGGCTGTTCACTTACATTGACTTTCACGAATTTCACCGAATCCATTTCCTCGGAAAGCTGATCCACCAAGGGACCCACCATCTGGCATGGTCCACACCAGGCTGCCCAGAAATCCACTAAAACCGGCTTATCTGCATGTAATACCTCTGCTTCAAAATTATCTTTCGTAACATGTAGTACTGCCATATAGATTCTCCTTCCTGATTCCCGGCTATGCTGCCGGATTTTATTTCTAGTATTTGTCAATTCCAGTTTTTTATCCCTATTTAATCAGTTCAGATTCTCTTTTGCAACTGCCAGCATCAGTTTGATTCGGTTCTCCTGATTCACTTTTGTTGCTCCCGGATCATACTCAATATCCACAGCATTCACCCTGGGGTCAATACGACGAACCTTGTTCATCATCCCTTTAATGGAAACATGGCAGGGCAGACAGCCAAAAGGCTGTACACAGACGATATTCTCATAGCCATGATCTGCCAGTTCCAGCATTTCCGCTGCCAGATACCAGCCTTCTCCCATGCTGTTTCCAATACCAATTACGCCTTCTGCCCGTTTCTTCAGGGTATTTACCCGTTCCGGAGCCGTAAAGCAGTCAAAGCTTTCAATATTCCGAATCAGCAGATCCTCTACCTTGAACAGGAATTGCATGACAATTTTCATTACAAGCTTTTTCAACGGCTTGCCGCCATATAATCGTAAATCTTCCAAAGCACCATTGGTCTTATATACTCCAAAGCCCAGCATGCTGGGCATAAATACCTCACAATCCTGCTCTGCCAGAAATTCTTCCAGATGATTGTTGCCCGGGGGAGAATATTTCAAAAATAACTCACCGATTAACGCAACTCTTACCTTCGGTACTTTTTTTACCGGAATCGCCGCAAAATCCGCACCGATTGCCTGCAGATTCCTTTCGATTGCCTTTGGCATAAAGCCCCTGCCTTTCTGAAAGGAAGCCGTCAGCCGTTCAATCCATCGGTCAATCATAGCCTCTGTATCTCCGGAATTCACTTCATAAGGCCGTACCTGATTGCTGACAATCATTATCATATCTCCATAAATCATGCCTGCCAGTGCCATCAACAGGGTTCTTGGAGTCAGATTAATCCCACTGTTGAATTCCAGTCCCCAGATATTGGCGGAGATAAATGGTACATTGGGATATCCCGCTTTCTCAAATGCCTTTCGCATCAGATTGATATAATTGGAGTCCCGACAGCCTCCACCGGACTGGGTAATGACCATAGCCACCTTATCCGGGTCATATCCGCCGCTTTCCATGGCAGTCAGCATCTGACCGGTAATCAACAGCGCCGGATAACAGATATCATTATGCACATATTTTAATCCCTTTTGTAATACCTCCGGTCCCTCTGCCCCCATCAGAGCAATCTTAAATCCCTGTCGGCTCAGGATCGGTTCAATCAGCCGAAAGTGGAGAGGTGCCATTTCCGGAATCAATAGGGTATAGTCCTTTTTCATTTTTAATGTAAATTTTACCCGTTCTCTATAATGGGTCTTATTCTTCTCCATTTGAGTGTATTCCTTCCTCTGTCTGTTCAATTGCCGCCATCAGGCTTCGAAGCCGGATCTTTATGGCACCCAGATTCGTAACCTCGTCAATTTTAATCTGCGTATACAGCTTTCCTGCATCCTCTAGTATACTTCTGGCTTCATCTGTGGTAACTGCATCCAAACCACAGCCAAATGAAACCAGATGTACCAGATACATATCCGGCTGCTCTGATACATACTGTGCTGCAGAAAACAGACGTGCATGATAGGTCCATTGATTCAGCAGATTCACCTTGAACTTTGGCACCAAAGAAGCCACCGCATCCTCGGAAATCACTGCAAATCCCAGTCCTGCAATCAGCTTATGAATGCCATGATTGATTTCCGGGTCCACATGATAAGGTCGTCCGGCGAGAACAATAATCTTCTTATTCTGCTCCCTTGCCTGTGCAATGATGCTCTGTGCCTGCTGTCGGATTTTTTGCATATAGTTTTCATACGCTTCATATGCCCGCTGACAGGCAGTTTTCATTTCCTTTTTTGTAAATGTCCCTAAGTGCCGTTCCAATACCTGCTGAATCCGACCCGGAAAATCCTTCTTCGCATGAGGTCCCACATAATCCGCAATATACTTGATACTGCCGAAATTAATGGTGTTTGCTTCGATTACCTCCGGATATCCGGCAATAACCGCACAATTATAGTTGTTGGCACCTTTCTTCTCATCAAAATTATAGGTCATACATGGATAAAAAATCACATCCACACCCATTTCAATTAACTGCTGGATATGTCCATGCATCATCTTTGCCGGAAAACAGACTGTATCAGAAGGAATGGTTCCCTGTCCCTTCAGGTACAGCTTCCGGTTGGAAAACCCGGACATTTTCACCTGATAGCCCAGACTGGTAAAAAAAGCATGCCAGAATGGATACATTTCATACATATTCAGTCCCATAGGCAGACCGATCACACCTCTGGTTCCGGTCCCCGGCTCATATTCGGACAGCAGCTTCAGTTTATATTCATAAAGATTCAGAGAATCATCCTGTGCCTTATTGGTAACCGGCTTTTCACAACGGTTTCCACCGATAAACCGCCTGCCGTTTCCAAAATCATTCACGGTGAGCTGGCAATGGTTATTACACCCCTTACAGGTGACACTTTTTATTTCATAGCTGAAATCCTTTAATTCCTCATAAGTCAATATGCCGGAATGAAGAGCAGTTGCCGCTTCCCCTGACTGCGTTCCATTCGGCGAACTGTTACATAATTGCTTGGCATATAGAGCAGCACCATAGGCACCCATCATACCGGCAATATCCGGCCGGATTACATCCACTCCCATTTCCTGCTCAAAGGCACGAAGAACCGCATCATTTAAGAAGGTACCGCCCTGCACCACGATTTTTTTCCCCAGCTCATCAGCAGAGTGAACACGGATTACCTTGTACAAGGCATTTTTAATGACACTGATGGAAAGTCCTGCAGAAATATTCTCTACAGTCACGCCTTCCTTTTGCGCCTGCTTTACGGAAGAATTCATAAATACCGTACAGCGGGAGCCTAGGTCTACCGGATTGTCTCCAAACAGACCCAATTGTGCAAATTCTTCAATCGGATATCCCAGAGAACTTGCAAAGGTCTGCAAAAAAGACCCACAGCCGGAAGAGCAGGCTTCGTTCAAAAATATATTATCAATGGCACCATTCCGTATTTTAAAGCACTTCATATCCTGACCGCCGATGTCGATGATAAATTCTACATCCGGCATAAAATACTTTGCGGCAGTAAAATGTGCTACGGTTTCTACTACGCCCAGGTCCACACCCAGTGCATTCCGAATCATATCCTCTCCGTATCCGGTTACCGCACCGGATACAATATGCACCTCCGGATACTGCTCATACATTTCCAGTAAGGTATCCCGTACCACATCAATAGGCTTTCCCTGATTGGACTGATATTTAGAAAAAATAATGGAGCCGTCCTCATCCGTCAGTACCACTTTCAAAGTGGTAGAACCGGAATCAATCCCCAGATAAGCATCTCCCTTATATTCTATACCTTCCTTTCGGGGTACTAGATGCTGATTATGTCGTTCTATAAATGCATCATACTCTTCCTGATTACGGAACAACGGCTGTAAGACCGAGTCCGTTACAAA
Source organism: Lachnospiraceae bacterium (assembly GCA_029068665.1). GTDB lineage: Bacteria > Bacillota > Clostridia > Lachnospirales > Lachnospiraceae > CAG-632. The sequence continues at coordinate 3,409 of JAIECC010000235.1, read as the reverse complement.
ATCCACCTGTTCACCGATAATGTCCAGTGCCTGATTCAAATCCACTTTATCCTCTGCATAATAAGCAGCTCCCAGTGCCACAAAATGCAGGGAGTCCTCCGGACATATCCCCTGACAATCCAAAGTCTTATCAAAGCTCCGGCGAAGCTCTGACATAAAGGTCAATGGTCCGCCCAGGTAAACGATATTTCCCTCAATGGGATGTCCCTGTGCCAGGCCGGTGATAGTCTGATTAACAATGGCATAAAAAATACTGGCAGAGATATCTTCCTTTCTTGCTCCCTGATTCAGCAGAGGCTGGATATCTGTCTTTGCAAATACACCACACCGGGATGCAATGGAATAAATCTTTTCATGCTCCTTTGCCAATTCATTCATTTCATCTACAGAGACCTGCATCAGACTTGCCATCTGGTCTGCAAATGCTCCGGTACCGCCGGCACAGGTGCCATTCATCCGTACCTCCAGATTCCCCTTCAGGAACAGGATTTTTGCATCCTCGCCACCCAATTCAATCACCACATCTGTATCCGGCAGACGGTGGCCAATGGCTACCTTGGTAGCATATACCTCCTGTACGAAAGGTATGCCCGCCCGCTCTGCCAGACCCATGCCGGCAGAGCCGGAAATGGCACAGACCACCGGCTCCGTAATATGAAATTGTTCTATCAGCCCCCGGATTGCTTCCCTGGTCTTCTCCGTTATCATGGCATAATGACGTTCATAGCTATTATGTATGATCTGCCCCTGATCATCCAACACAACGCATTTAATGGTGGTTGAACCGATATCAATTCCTATCTTCATCGAACTATCCCTTCTTCTGCTTTCCTTCTACAAAGTCTTAAGATAATTTAAATACCGAAGGTTGATCTTCGACCACTTAAATCCTACCTTCTTTAATTCATTTACCGTAAATTCATTGCTCATCGGCACATTTTTAGAAGCAGATGCAATGGAATTATAAAAGGACAAAACTGCAATTTCCTTATCCTGAATCCGTTCCCTCAAGCTTCGCTCAAATACCTTCTTCGGCACCCGTTTCACATGCAGAAGCATCTTGTTACACAAATTCTCCAGATAAAAGATATTCGGATTATACAGGTTATAAATATTGTTGACCCGGTTATGCAGGGCCAGCCTTACATAAGCATCTGCACACTCATCCACGGCTGTAAAATCAATCGGATATGCCGCTAATTCACTACTGTACATTCCAAGCTTGAGCAATCCCCGGCAGCGATCCAGAAATCCGCTGTCCTGGGCATTTCTCTGAAACTTGCCATCCGACATCCGCCAGGTCAGATTACCAATCCGGAAAATATTGGCTTTCAGCCCCTGTTCTCTCGCGATCAGAACCCGTTCCTCTGCCTTAAACTTAGAATGAATATACACATTCTGCATATAGTTCTGCCCGATATCCAGATTAAACTCATCAAAGATTGCATCCGGATTGCTTTGGGTCACTGTACCGCCGCCATTTACACTTGCAGTTGAAGTGTGCTGCAGCACAGCATCTGCATCCCGGCAGAAGTCTATCACATTCTGTGTTCCAATTACATTTGTCCGCTCAAAATCCGAATAGTATCCCGCATGATGCACATTAGCTGCCGTATGTATTACCATGTCTACACGATTGGTTAATGTATTATATTCTTCATCTGTCAAGCCGAATTTCGCTTGTTCAATATCTCCCTTGACTACCTTATAAGAAAAATACTCGTATTCCTTCGGAAAATAATTCTTCAATGTAGGACGCAGCCGTTCTTCATTTCTGACCAGACAGACCACATTCATTTTGCGGCGCAATAATTCCCGTAAAATGTGGGCCCCTAAAAATCCGGTAGCCCCGGTCAGCAGGATATATTTCGGCGCTATATCGTATACCAGATTGTTGTTATACTGAATCAGAGCATTTACATCCACATAATCCTCTTCCGTAGCTGCCTGCTCGTTCATCAGCATCGCCCGCTCCAACTGCTCTACCGTAGGATTCTCATATATATCCTGAGCCTGAACACCTACTACGGCTGCCAGCTCCAATGCCGAAAGGCTGTCTCCGCCAAGTTCAAAGAAATCATCCTTGATTCCGATATTTCTTCTGCCAAGTGCCTGTTCAAAAGCCATTACCAGCCGCTTCTGCTCTGCCGTAACCGGCGGAACATAATCCACTGCGTTTTTCTCCCGCTGCTCCTGAATCCATTTCATAACCTCAGCGCGCTTGATCTTCAGAGTGGTGGTTTTCGGAAAATCCTGAGCCCGATAGTCCAAACCAACAATCCGCTTATATGGAGGCAGCTTCTCATTTACCTTACGAATTCCCTGTTTGATTCCCTTCATGGTCTGCTTATCATTTGGATTGACAGGCTGGACAATCGCACTGATTTTTCCCTTGTCATCATACACCATGACATCCTTTACACCCGGAACAGTCATCAAATACTCTTCCAATTCCTCCGGATAGATATTCTTGCCATTATCCAGAATAATCAGGTTCTTAGAACGTCCCGTAATATACAAATACCCGTCTTCATCCAGATAGCCCAAATCACCGGTATGAAACCAGCCATCCTGAATGACTTCTGCTGTTGCCTCCGGATTCTTATAGTACCCCAGCATGACACCATCACCCTTAACCAGAATCTCCTGATTTTCGATTTTAACATCCATATAGGATACGGGCTTTCCTACGGAACCGAATTTATTCTTTCTTGGATAATTAGCAGCTACCAGTGGTGCACACTCTGTCAGACCATATCCCTGATACATATTGATACCGAATTCATCAAAGGTCTCTGCAATCTCCGAACGCAGCGCAGCACCACCCACTACCACATTAGTCAGATTACCGCCAAATTTATCCAGCAAACTCTTATAAAGTTTTCTTCTGGCATCAATCTTTATCCCGCTTAATACTTTATTACATTTTTTTGCAAATGCTACTTTTCCCTTCTGTCCACCGCTTTCAATTCCCTCCATAACCTTTTTATAGAACACCTCTGCAATGGTTGGAACAATCAAAATGACCGCCGGTTTAAAACGATTCAGATTGCTTACAATATTTTCTAATTTATCATTGATACAGACAGTGGCACCACAATAAAGCACTCCCAGGTTATCTACCGTTAATTCAAAGGTGTGATGAATTGGCAGTACAGACATAACCACCGGATTGCATTTTAAGTTCTGGGTAAAATCCATACGGCAGATATCATTAATATTACTTACAATATTTTTCTGGCTGAGCACAACACCCTTGCTGGTGCCTGTGGTTCCGGAGGTAAATAAAATCTCAGTCATAATCTCCGGGTCAAGCTTTGGCAATGAAACCGGTTCTGTTCTCAAAATTTCCCGATAAGTCGTGCCGGAAAAGCTGATAACATCTGTCACTTGATTATCACTTTCCTGT
>JAIECC010000234.1 GCA_029068665.1 Lachnospiraceae bacterium | reverse complement strand
ATTAGAAAAGAGTCTGTTGAGAATGGACTTGTCTTATTATTTCAGTATGGATTAGCGGTTTGTATCTTTTTCATTGGAGCTGCAATGGTGGAGCGGCATTATTCTGTGTATTCCCTTGTTGACAGACTGGAGCAGTCCTATTACTTTTGGCGATATTCATTGGTCCTGGTGGTATCCCTGCTGCCCGTTACGGATTTTCGTAAATGGACAGAGGTGTGGGCGTTACATAAATCTATAATTTGTCGGTTGTGGAATGCAATTTCCAAACCGTTATCAGCGATTGCACATAGATGCTTTCAGATTTGGGATACCCTCCGCTGCTTTTGTTCCAAGGGTAAGAAGCTGTATATTGCAGCGATTGCCATCGTACTTAGTTTTATTATCGTTGAAACCTTCAATATGAATCTGTTTTTTGAAATACCATGGAAGCAGATTCTTTGGAATCTGTTGTTTTATGGTATTCTGTATTTATTTTTCTGGTTTTTGTTTCGAAAAGTGAAATTTGCTTCTGTTTCAATCCTGATATGTGCTGTGATCATTGGAATTGTAAATTATTATACCATTCTTTGGCGGGGAAACCCGGTATCCTTTTATGACCTGACATTAGTCAGAACTACATTGACGGTAGTGGGCAACTATCGGTTTACCATTGACTGGTATTTTGTCATTGCACTGCTTCTTGCCATTTTGGGAATATCCCTTTATATCCTGTTTCAAGAGAAAACGAAAAAGGTATCTGCACTGAAGTATGGAATCCAGATGGTAATCGGATATGGTATTATCATTACCTTTGCGATTATTACCATTCAGACCGGATTTCTTTATACTCATATCCGTACGGAGAGTTGGAATCCAAGGCTGCAGGCGATGGAAAATGGATACCTGTTATCCTTTATGGCAGATACGGTAACCAGTATGGTGACAGAACCGAAAGGGTATGATGTTGAAATGCTGGACTCATTTCTGAATGAGAATCTATCGAATCAGAAGGAGGAGAGTATCACGGAATATCCGAATATTATCGTAATTATGAATGAATCATTTTCGGATTTGCGTGTGTTAGGGGAACTGGAGACGGATGTAGAATATATGCCATACATAAATAGCCTGACAGAGGATACCATATATGGAAATTTGTATGTGTCAGCATTTGGGGGAAGTACCTCTTACTCAGAGTATGAATTCCTGACCGGAAACAGTGTATCTGTTCTTCCTACCGGAGCAGTACCCTATATCCAATATATACATGGGGAAGAAGTGCCGTCTCTGGCGTGGATTTTAAAAGGACAGGACACTCCATATCAGGCGATTGCCATCCATCCCTATGAAAAGTCCGGTTATAACCGTTCAGTAGCCTATAGCAGTCTTGGATTTGACGATTTTATTACCATAGATGATTTTTCTGATTATGTAATAACCCGGAAGTATATTTCTGATGCAGATAATTATCAGAAGATATTTGATGTATTTGAAGAAAAAGAGCCGGGACAGCCGTTATTTATATTCAATATTACCATGCAGAATCATGGAGGATATGGGGAACGGACGGATTACATATTAAATGAGCCGGTGCATGTCACAAATTATCAGGTAGACATTGGCGTAGACGAATACCTGTCCTGCATTAAGGAATCCGATACTGCATTTGAGATGCTCATTGATTATTTTAGTAAGGTGGAGGAACCGACTATTATTCTGATGTATGGAGATCATCAGCCGGCATTATCCTCTTCCTTCTATGAATCGATTATGGGGAAAACGGCTTCGGAGTATACCATGGAGGATGAATTGAACAGACACAAGGTTCCTTTTGTCATCTGGTCGAACTATCAGGACTATGGCGGTCAGTATGTGGAACAGATTTCTACAAATTATCTTTCTTCTGTGCTGATGGAGCATGCAGGACTGGAGCTGACGGATTATCAGAAATATTTGTTAGAGTTACGGGAAGAATATCCGGTGATATCAAGTACAGGAGTCCGGGATGTGGATGGAACCTGGGCTGTCATGCGGGATGCAAAGAGTGAGGATGAGCTTCTTACCATTTATGAAATGCTTCAGTATAATTATTTGTTTGATGAGGAAGAACGGTTGGATTCTCATTTTTATCCATAGTTTACTCAGGAATCATAGCATGATGAAATAGGACAAGACAAGAGCAAGAGATGTTTCAATCTCTTGCTCTTGTCTTGTCCTGTATTCTATGGAAATGAAAGATTTAATACTCCAAAGCAGGTTCTTCTCCATTCATAACACGAAGGGCTCCCTGTGCCAGTGCCAGTAATTCATCTTCACCAGGATATACGGTGATGCCGCTGATCCAGTTTACCTGTGCGGACATGGCATCTATGGTTTCCTGTCCATATGCAATACCGCCGGTCATAATAATCTGGTCAACCTTGCCGCCTAAGACAACTGCCATGGCTCCGATTTCCTTACAAAGCTGATAGTGGAAGGCATCCTCTACCGCTTTTGCCGTTTCATTGCCTTCATGAGCCATTTTGATTACATCCCGCATATCATTGGTTCCCAGATAAGCATTGAAACCACCGTTTCCACAAATCATTTTGTTTACTTCTTTTTCTGTATATTTACCGGAAAAACATAAACGAATCAGGCTTCCGCTTGGAAGACCGCCGGTCCGCTCCGGAGAAAATGGTCCATCACCTTCCAATGCGTTGGCTACATCAATAACGTTACCATTCTTATGGGCACCAACAGATACACCGCCACCCATGTGAACAACAATTAGATTCAAATCCTTATAAGGTTTTCCAATTTCTTTTGCATAACGCTTGGCAACCGCCTTTTGGTTTAATGCGTGGAAAATACTGGTTCTTGGAAGGTCCGGATGTCCGGAATAACGTGCAACCGGAGCTAATTCGTCTACACTTACCGGATCAACAATATAGGAAGGAATGTTGCTTCCTATTTCAGCAGCAATCTCTTTTGCAAGAATACCGCCCAGGTTAGAAGCATGCTGACCTTGTACGCCGATTCTCAAATCTTCGATTAAAGCATCGGAAGTGGTGTAGGTACCACCCGGGATTGGCTTTAATAAGCCGCCCCGGCCTACAACTACATTAATAGAAGATAATTCAATAGAGTTATCCTTTAATGCAGACAGGATGACCTCTTTCCGGAAATCCTTTTGCTCAATAATGGATGCATACTGAGCAATTTCTTCCGTAGAGTGCCGGAGTGTAGTCTCCATCACCTGGGTTTCATCTTCAAATACACCAATTTTGGTCGAGGTAGACCCTGGATTGATGATTAAAATCTTATACGACATTTCAAATCCTCCTTGCTTCAATGTAATATATACTGGATTACTTGTTCATAGCCTCTGCAACTACTGCAGCTAAAGCGATGGAATTTACCTTAACCTCGAAGGTATCGGAACGGGAGGTCAGGATAACCGGAGCTTTGGTTCCGGTTAAGATATTACCATTCTTTACATTTGGACAGGTATGAACCAGACACTTGTATGTAATATTTCCTGCATGAATATCCGGGAACAGAACCACATCAGCATCCCCGACAATCTTTCTGCCTTCAGCACCCTTATGTCTGGCAGCCTCCGGATCAAATGCAAGATCAAAGGAGAGAGGACCGTCTATGATACAGCCGGTAATTTTCCCTTCTTCGTTCATTTTCATAAGTTCCGCAGCCTCTACGGTAACCGGCATCTTTGGATTCACAACTTCAACAGCAGCCAGTGGTGCAACCTTTGGATTCGGAATGCCGCAGGCATGTACTACTTCAACTGTATTGTTAATAATATCCGCCTTATCTTCCAAGGTAGGATATGGAATAAAAGCAACATCCGTTAAGAATAACAGTCGGTCGCAGCCAGGGATTTCAAATACACAGACATGGGATAATGCCCGGCCGGTCCGAAGCCCCACTTCCTTATTTAATACGCTTTTCAGGAAATCCTTGGTATCAATCAAGCCCTTCATATACATGTCGGCTTCTCCGTTATGGACCAGTTCTACTGCCTTGGTGGCTGCCTCAATCGGGTCTTTGATATCGATGATTTCATACCCGGACAGATCCATATTCATTTCGCCGGCAATTGCACGAATCTTGTCTTCATCACCAACCAGAATGGAATCGGCAATGTTGCGTTCCTTTGCAGCCCGGACAGCTTCCAGTACTGCATCATCCTGGGCAACAGCCACGGAAAGCTTCTTCTTGGAGCAGGCTGTAACCTTAGAAATTAAGTCTTCAAATGTCTTACTCATGTTTTACACCTCTGTATCATTTTATTGTTTGGTAAATAACGTCCCCGAACCGGGGAGAAAACCTTGCGACTATTTTACCACTTTCCGGTATATCGGGTCAAGAAAATGCAGAAAAAACCGTAAAAATCAGAAGACGTGATAAATGTTTGGAGAAAATATGCCGGAATTTAAAGGATTTGAAGATATATGTCGATATACCAATTAGAGTTGTTTTGCCCTGATTATAAA
>JAIECC010000233.1 GCA_029068665.1 Lachnospiraceae bacterium | reverse complement strand
TGAAAAATATTATTATGGAGTATCTGTGTTGGTTAGTGTTCTTCGGGGTTCTCAATCGGAAAGGATTAAAAAACATGAATTATACACAGTACCAGAATATAATTCCTTGGATTTTATGACGAGAGAAGATGTTACTGCAGCCGTTTATTGGTTGATAGAGCAACATTACATTTTAAAAACAATAGGTAAGTACCCCGTTTTACATATAACAAACGAAGGACTGCATTATAATGAACATTTGACACCATGGAATTTAAGGAGTCTTGTTTCTGTTCTGAATGCTACTGATGATGAGAAAAGAATATCAGAAGAGGATATATTATAGTTATATTTTGTGAGGTGAAGAGCAGAATATGAACGCCATAGAACTATTAAACGCTTATTTTGGATACGATTCATTTCGGGATAGACAAGAAGAAATTATCTAATCCATTCTGTCCGGAAAAACCGAGAGAGGGAAAGTAAATAGTAAAAATACAGATGAGAAATGGAGCTAAATGAAACACATTTTAGAAGAAGATTTAATTTATGAAATACTCTCCGTTGTTGGGGAAATACCCAAAGGAAAGGTTGCCACCTATGGACAGATCGCAAGACTCATTGGAAGAGACAAGAACGCCAGACTTGTAGGCAGGGTACTGGGTATGGCAGGAAAGTATGGGGACTATCCCTGTCATAGAGTCGTGAATCATGCAGGCAGATTAGTTCCCGGATGGACGGAACAAGGAGAGTTATTGCAGAAAGAAGGAATTTCTTTGAAAGACGCAACCCACGTTGAATTAAAGAAATACCAATGGGACTGCTAAAGCTTAATCATTTGGTTTATTGTGGAATCTTCCCGCTAGCTCCTCGGTCTTTACAATATTAATAAAAGCATGATTATCAATGGAACGAATCAAAGGAATCAACTGCTTTTTCGCATCTGAATTAATGACCGAATAAATCAGGGTCTTTTCTTTTTCTTCATAACAGCCAATACCTTGGAACAAGGTGGCATCATGGTGAGTCACCTCTTTGATAGCAGTATAAATCTCATTTGCCTTATTCGATATGATGAATAAGGTTTCTTTTTTATAGCGTTTATAAAGTACATGGATGATCTGAGTGCTGCAGAATTGATATATGATGGAATACAGGGCAATGCTCCATCCGAATAAAGCACCGGCAATTACAAGCATAAGCGCATTTCCCATAAGAATATAATTCCAGGCATCGATTCCCTTCTGTTCAGACAGAAAGATGCTGATTAAGTCGGTTCCTCCGGTAGTGGTTCCTACATTCAGACACATGCTGATGGCAAATCCATTGATGATGCCGCCGAAGACACTGACCAGGAGAATATCATCCGTAAATACATAGACAGGCAGGACATCCACAAAGATACTGGAAAGGACAATTGCAAAGATCGAATAAAGCGTGAACTTCTTACCAATATATTTGAAGCCGATATAAATGGGAATCCCATTTAAAATTACATTCAGCAGTGTGTAAGGTATGCTCAGGTTCAGATAATCATTTCCGATATGCTGTAGCAGCAGGGAAACACCGGAAAAACCGCCGGGAATCAGACCCACCGTTTTTGCAAAGCAGCACAGATTCCATGCATATAAAATAGAAGAGAATATCACAATGAAAATCCGAAATCCCTCATAGAATTTTGGATGCTTTATCTCCATGGTCCGAAACATACAAACACCTCCTCCTCATGTTAAATCTCAGGTCAAATTATATCACATCCACTATGGATTTGTAAAAGAAAGCTGATAAATTCTATGCAGTTTCTGTACAGTATGGATGAATTGCAGGTAGCAGCCATGTTTAGGAAAGCAAAAATAGCATACACTAAATGCAAAAACAGAATGGGAGACAAGTATGGAATCAATATGGTGTAAAACAATAGAACTGAAAGAACGCAAGCCCCTCCCCGGAAGCACATCGGCGGACATTGTGGTCATTGGTGCCGGAATGGCAGGTATATTGACTGCATATCTGTTAAAACAACAGGGGAAGAATGTGATTATTCTGGAAGCAGACCGGATTGCAAGTGGGCAGACAAAGAATACAACTGCAAAAATCACCAGTCAGCATGGTTTGATTTATGACAAGCTGATTCGGAAATATGGCTGGAAAAAAGCCCAACTATATGCCCAAGCAAACGAAGAAGCAATACAAAGCTTTCAGCAAATCGTGGAGCAAAACCATATTGACTGTGACTTTCAGCGGCTTCCTGCTTTTTTATATTCTACACGGGATGGAGCATCCTTAAGAAAAGAAGCGGAGGCAGCAGCCCGGCTTGGGTTGCCTGCTTCCTTTCAGGAGAACATTTCCCTTCCGTTTGCAATTGCAGGTGCAGTCCGTTTTGAAAATCAGGCTCAATTCCATCCCTTAAAGTTCATACAGGGGATTGCCCGGCATCTGGAGATTTATGAAAAAACAATGGTGTATTCTGTAAGAGGACACAAGATATATACCAATCGCGGGCTTGTAACAGCAGGGCATATTGTATTTGCAACCCACTATCCCTTTCCTGTTATTCCCGGCTTTTATTTTGTAAGGCAGCATCAGGAGCGAAGCTATATTGCTGCTTTCTCCGGGGCGGAAAAGCCGGCGGGCATGTATTACAGCATAGATGAACAGGGACTGTCTCTTCGAAATGAGAAAGATTTGCTTTTGGTTGGAGCTGGCGGGCATCGTACCGGCAAAAATGAAGCCGGCGGTAAGTATGAATTTATTCGGGAACAGGCGGCAAGGTATTTTCCGGAAGGAAGAGAAGTGGCACACTGGTCTGCCCAGGATTGTGTTACCCACGATTTGCTTCCTTTTATTGGGACATACTCTGTTTTTCGTCCCTATTGGCATGTGGCAACAGGCTTTCAAAAATGGGGAATGACTTTGTCCATGGTTTCTGCTATGATTATATGCAATGAAATCTGTGGCATCCCTCATCCCTATGGAAAGCTGTTTTCTCCATGGCGGTGTCATCTGCTGGCTTCGACACCAAAGCTTGCTGTGGATTTGGGAACCAGTATAAAAGGATTATTAGCAGGTTATCATCTTTTTTCCTGTGGTAGAGAAGAGGATTTGGAATATGGGCATGGCGGAATTGTCCGAAAGGGATTCCGGCGTTATGGCTGTTACCGGGATGAACAGGGAAAATTTCATCGTATTTCTCTGCGGTGTCCCCACATGGGCTGTGAACTTCTCTGGAATCCGGATGAGAAAAGCTGGGATTGTCCCTGTCATGGTTCCAGATTTGATTATGATGGCAGGCTGATTGATAATCCGGCACAGAAGATTAAAAAGGAGTTATCGAAATAAAATGCCCAAAATACAA
>JAIECC010000232.1 GCA_029068665.1 Lachnospiraceae bacterium | reverse complement strand
CATTTGTAACGTTTTCCAACTCACTTACAGATAATTCACTATTCCCATCCTCATCAAAGTTATCCTTTACATAATTCCGAAATACCTCATCCGGAAAATTCGTCTCATTAATTGCAATTGGAGCATCTACTCCATATGCCTGATTCAGTGTTGTCCACGGATTCAAAAGCAGCCCCAGACCTAACACAGTGCTGATAGCAGCTCCTATTATTTTTCTCATTAAGCAACTCCTCCTTTTTCCTTGCTGACGAAATACTATCAAAATCCAATTCCTTTTTCTATAAAGTTTCCGTTGCACTTACGCAAATTTCATTTGCAAGTAAAATAAATATGACTTGAAGTAGATAAACAGGCAAAGAAAAAGCAGGTGCGATTTCCGCACCTGCCTGCAATACATTATTTAAATCTGTGTTGATCCGTATTTACTTTCTTTTACTCTGCATCCTTCAGACTCAGACTAATCTTGCCCATTTCCACGCCGATACATTTTACCCGGACCGGATCACCGATGTTTACCACATCTTCTACCTTGGCTACCCGTTCCTTTGCCAGCTTGGAAATATGAATCATGCCATCCTTGTTCGGTGATAATTCTACGAAAGCACCATATGGCATAATCCGTACTACCGTACCCTCATAGGTCTTGCCCACCTCAATCGGGTCTACAATAGAATGAATGATCTGGATGGCACGTTCAATGCCTTCCCGCTCAATGCCACAGATATATACAGTACCATCATCATCAATATCAATCTTCACACAGGTTTCATCAATAATGGCATTGATGGTCTTACCCTTCTGTCCGATAATCTCACCAATCTTATCCGGGTCAACCTTCATCTGCTCAATCTTCGGTGCGTATTCACCAACGGTTGGACGAGGAGCAGCAATCGCCGGAGTCAATACATTGTTAATGATATACTCTCTTGCTTCTCTGGTTCTTGCAATCGCCTCTTCTACAATTGGACGAGTCAGACCATGAATCTTAATATCCATCTGAATCGCAGTGATTCCATCATGGGTACCGGCTACCTTAAAGTCCATATCTCCAAAGAAGTCCTCCAAGCCCTGAATATCTGTCAATACAATGTAATCATCATCCGTGTCACCGGTTACCAGACCACAGGAAATACCTGCCACCTGCTTCTTAATCGGTACACCGGCTGCCATCAGGGACAGGGTGGATGCACAGACAGAAGCCTGCGAGGTAGAACCATTGGACTCAAAGGTTTCGGATACGGTACGAATGGCATATGGGAACTCCTCTTCACTCGGAAGTACCGGAATCAATGCCTTCTCTGCTAAAGCACCATGACCGATTTCCCGACGTCCCGGACCTCTGGACGGCTTGGTCTCACCAACAGAATAAGACGGGAAATTATAATGATGCATATAACGCTTGCTTGTCTCGTTCGGGTCTAATCCGTCTATCTTCTGAATCTCGGATAATGGAGCCAGGGTACAAACATTACAAATCTGAGTCTGACCTCTGGTAAACATACCGGAACCATGAACTCTCGGAATAATATCCACTTCTGCTGCCAACGGACGAATCTGGTTAATGGCACGTCCATCCGGCCGCTTATGGTCTTTCAAAATCATCTTACGAACGGTCTTCTTCTGGTACTGGTAAATTGCCTCACCTAATACAGCCAGCCATTCTTCATTATCAGCAAATGCCTCTTCTAACTTCGCAGTAATCTGGCGGATGTTCTCCTCCCGTACCTGCTTCTCATCCGTAAATACAGCCTCTTCCATTTCTTCCGGTGTCACGATAGTCTTCATGGCATCGAACAACTCTGCTGGTACAGCACAGCTGATATATTCGTGCTTCGGCTTTCCAACCTCTGCTACAATCTGATTAATAAATGCAATGATGGTCTGATTGATTTCATGAGCCTTATAAATCGCATCAATCATCCGGCCCTCCGGAACCTCATTGGCACCGGCCTCAATCATAATAACCTTCTCACTGGTAGAAGCAACGGTCAACTGAAGGTCACCCTCCTTCCACTGCTTCTGGGACGGATTGATGACGAATTCTCCATCTACCAGTCCTACCTGTGTGGTTGCACATGGTCCGTCAAATGGAATATCTGAAATACTGGTAGCAATCGCAGAACCCAGCATAGCCACTAATTCCGGACGGCACTCCGGGTCCACAGACATAACCATATTGTTCAGGGTAACATCATTCCGGTAATCCTTCGGGAACAGCGGACGCATAGGACGGTCAATAACACGAGAGGTCAGCACTGCATTTTCTGAAGCCTTTCCTTCCCGCTTGTTAAAGCCACCCGGTATCTTGCCTACCGCATACATTTTCTCTTCAAACTCAACACTTAACGGGAAGAAATCAATTCCCTCTCTCGGTTTTTCCGATGCAGTTGCTGTACATAATACAACCGTATCACCATAGTGCATAAATGCACATCCATTTGCCTGAGCACCAACTCTGCCGATATCTACCCGCAGGGTTCTGCCGGCAAGCTCCATTGTAAACTGCTTATACATAATTCTTTCTCCTTTTTCTGATTTTGTATAAGACACCGAAACAACTAAAAAAATCACTGAACCAATGACCTTTTTAGCAGTCTCGGTGTGCGCCTTACACAATCTGTAATATTTTAACATAAGATACAAAAAAAGACAATCATTTACCTTAGTTTTGAGAAAGATTTTTCATTTTAAAAACAAAATTACCAAAGACCTGAGTTACCCAGACGGTTACCGGATACGTTACTTCACTTACCAGCAAAGAACCGATGAATACCAGACTGCATTTTAGAGGAAAGGTCCACCAATAGGATTGAGGAAGAGTAAAATCAATCCCCATATCTTTCAGAAGTACGTCAAAGACAGCAGAAATCAGATAGATATGCAGAGAGCGCTTCGATATGTGAGCCACCAGCCTCCGAAGAACCGGCTGCTTTGTTTCCAGATTATAGCAGAATAAGAACACCAGAACCGTAATCGCTCCAACCCAGAAGTCAGAATAACCGCCCCCAATGCCATGACTAAAGTCCTGTCCCTCTGCCATGCAGAAGGTAAGCATGGTCTTCAACAAACAAACAGAACATATCAATAATAAGCAAAGGGACTTCGGAAGCTTTGGCTGATAGCTGCGAATATAGCACCCCAGTACATAATAGGCAAAGGGCCAAAGGGATACAAAATAATCCGGGATAGGATTGAATTCCACTCCCCTGATTACCATGCCATTAAATAAAGAGGGAATAAAAGCAATGCAAATCATGGTACCTGCCAATACTTTGTGATACCAGCCTTCAGATCGGGCATGGAATCCTGCATTTAGAAAGGGACACAGCAGAAACAATCCAATATACAGTTCAATATACCATGCATAATCTGCCGCTTTATAATTAAAAATATCTACAATCCATTCCCAGACGCTTTTTTGTATATGACGATATCCGGTCTTAAATCCTATACAGATACCGGACATCAACAGAAAAGTCAGCAAAATCGGCAATATTCCCCTGTAATACTTCAGACTCACTCTGCATTCAGACTTCAGATATCCGGTCAGAATCAGGAATAGCGGAACACAGGAATAGGTCAGCCATCGCAGGAAATCTGCGCCAAACATGGCTATTCCCTGCTGTGGCTGCTGGTAAAAGCCGTTATGCAGAAAAAAATGTACACCGATAATAAAAGCAGTTGCCACACACCTTACTACATCCGCACCAAATTCCCTTTCCGCTCTTTTATGATTCTTCATAAAAAACACCTCCTGATACAAGTATTTTTCATACTGTACAAGGAAGTGCTTTCATATCTTCTGCCTTAGTCTTTCAAATATCTTTCAAATGTTAATATTGTCTGAAACTGGTCACCGGAAACTGCAATGTCAAAGGTCCCGCCACAAGCATTGGTATAGGTACTGGCAATGGCAAGTCCCAGACCATGTCCTTCTCCGGTTCTGGATTCCTCTCCTCTTACAAAACTGTCTGTAATCCGTTCCGGATCAAACCGCATTTCATAGGAGGCAGTATTCATAATCCGTACTATAATCTGTTCCGGACCGGTCTGAACCTGAATATAAATCCGGCTTCCTGCTAAAGAGTATTTCAGGGCATTCTGGAATAAATTCTGAAACACCTGATGAAGCAGCATACCGTCACTTTCTATATATGCCTCCTCTTCAGAATATTGCTTTCGAAGCTCCAGTCCACTCTCCGCAATTGCATCCTGTAATTCTCCAAGGGATTGCTCCATGAGCTTTATCAGATTCAGGACCTCCCGCTTTCCCTGTATCACACCACTGGATACCTTGGAAAGCTCCATCACATCTCCCAGCATTTCCCGAAGCTGATAAGACTTCTGATTTATCTTATCTACAAGCTCCCCTGCTTCGGCTTCCAATTCCTGCTGTTTTAGCAGTTCTCCATAACCAATGATAGCACTGAGCGGTGTTTTCAAATCATGGGAAACATTGGTGATCAATTCCACCTTCAACTGCTCACTGGAACGGGCAGTCTCTACGGCTTTCTTTACATGCTCTTCCATTTTCACCAATTGCTCACCGGTTTTGAAAAAAACAGAATTGGAAGACACCGGATTCCCGGAGACTTCTTCTCCCTTTACCATTCGGTCTATTCCATCCGATATCCGCAGCATGTTGGTAACTTCACCACCAGGTCGAAACAAAATTATGCAAGCTACGCCTAAAAATATTGTTAATAACAGCAGCAGCGGAGCAACCAGCAGTGGAACAATCAGCTTCAAATCATTCCAAAATAACGGAATAAAACCTGCAATTACCAAAGCACTAATGACCACATATCCGAAAAGGAGTTCCAGAAGAAGCTTTCTCCGAATCCCTTTGTCCCGGACCAAAATCCGGAAGAAGCAATAACACAAGGAATGCTGTATCCAGTCCTTATTTTGCAACATTCCAATCATACCTGCAAGCTGAAATAACAGCAGATAACTGAGCGGAAACAAAAG
>JAIECC010000231.1 GCA_029068665.1 Lachnospiraceae bacterium | reverse complement strand
ATAATAGATTTGACACAGATTAAACACAAATTTTTTTTATGCTTACTTCAGTCCAAAAAGATAAGCAGGATTAGAATGGCAATTTCAATGATAGAAGGAAGGAATGAGTAGTATGAAAAAATTTGTTCAAAAATTAGGAATCATTGCTGCCAGCGGATTAATATTCGGCGGTTTGGCCGGAGTGTCCTTTACCGGAGCCAGGGCCGGTATCACATATGTAAGTGAAGTAGTATCCCAACAGCTTAGTAAGGAGAATGAGGACGGAAAACAGAAAGATAATGAAGATGATAAATCTGAGCTTTCAGAAAATAATGTACAGATTGGAAGCGACAATACCATCAAGGTTTCTCTGAATGAAGATAGCCAGCTATACAATATTGCTGATTTGGCAGAGCAGGTAATGCCCTCCATTGTATCCATTAGCAGTACAATAATCTATCAGAATCCATACGCTTATTTTTATGGTGGTGAAATGGAACGAACCGTAACCGGCTGTGGTTCCGGTGTGATTATTGGAGAAGATGAGGAACGTTTACTGATTGCAACCAATAATCATGTAGTAGAAGGTACGGATTCCATTACCGTGGCATTTTGTGATGATACGGATGTAGAAGCTGAAATCGTAGGAACGGATGGAAGAAATGATCTGGCAGTTGTTTCTGTAAAAAAGGAAGATATAGCAGAAGATACGTTGAACAAACTGAAAATTGCAGAATTAGGTGATTCCGATGCTACACGGGTAGGAGAACCGGCAATTGCCATCGGAAATGCACTTGGTTACGGGCAGTCGGTTACGGTAGGATATATCAGTGCTTTGAATAAAACAGTAACGATTAATAATGCGTCTATTAATATGATTCAGACGGATGCAGCAATCAACGAAGGAAACAGCGGCGGTGCTTTGTTGAATCTGCAGGGGCAGTTAATTGGAATTAATTCAGCAAAGGCAAGTAATATGCACAATAATGTAGAGGGGATGGGGTATGCTATTCCAATCAGTAATGCCATACCAATCATACAGGGTATTATTGAGGGCACCCAGCCTTCTGTGGCATTCGGCAGTGCTTATATGGGTATTCAGGGAAAGGATTTAAGTGCATATGATGCAGCATCTTTTAATATGCCTCAGGGAATCTACCTGCTGGCTGTGGTAGAAGGAGCTCCGGCTGATCAGGCAGGACTTCAATCCGGGGATGTAATCACAGCGATTGATGGAACCAATGTGACGGCCATGAGTGAAGTAAAGAGCATTTTAGCAGACAAACGTCCGGAAGATGAGATTATAGTTACCTTTTACCGCTCGGATCAGCGTGGGAATTATGAAGAACAGTCGGTAACGGTAGTCTTGGGTAATTATGTAGAATAGAAGAAGCAAGCAGCGAGCCGGGCGAAGTGCCGGCTTGTTTTTTGCGCCAGATGCAAGGAAAATCAATACGGATGGAAAATAAGGCTGATTTCTTCATATTATAAACCATTAAAAGGAATAGAAGAGAGAAGACTATGAATAATCCTAAAATTGATACGGAATTACAATTATCTCTGGAACTGTCAGAATCGGAGCGGGAAAAAAGCCTGGATCTGGATGTTGGATATGATGAACAATTCCAGGAATGGGAGTTGATTATTAAATATTCCGGCGATTTGACTTCCATTATGCAGGAATTGTCTGCTACGGTTACACCAATGCTGAATGAATATGCCATTTTAAGGATTCGGGAGAATCAGATTCAGCGTCTGGCAGATTATCCACAGATAGAATTTATTGAAAAACCCAAGGCTCTGGTTCTGGAAGAGATGGAGGGGATACAAGCCTCCTGTATGAATCCGGTTAAGCTGCCACCCCTGTCCTTAAGTGGAGCAGGGGTTGTGATTGCAATTATTGATTCCGGCATTGATTACACCCATCCGGATTTTCGGAATGCAGATGGAACTACAAGGATTCTTGCCATGTGGGATCAATCCACACCGGGGAATCCGCCGGCCGGTTATAACAGGGGAACGGTATATACCGCAGAAGATATCAATCGTGCTCTGGAAGAAGTTTCACCAATTCGTCGGTTGGAAATGGTGCCGGAGGTGGATTTATCCGGGCATGGTACTCATGTGGCAGGAATTGCCGCCGGCAATGGAAGGGCTTCCAACGGGCGTTATGCAGGAGCAGCCCCCAATGCAGGCTTACTGGTGGTGAAGCTTGGTCCGGCTTCCAGCCGTTCTTTCCCCCGTACCTCCGAATTAATGCAGGGGATCGACTGGTCTGTTCGCTATGGACTGGAGAATCAGGTACCTTTGGTGATTAATCTGAGTTTTGGTAATAATTACGGGGATCATACGGGCAACAGTCTGCTGGAACAGTATATAGATGATGTTGCAAATCTGGGACGGATGGTAATTGTGGCAGGCTCCGGAAACGAAGGAAATACCGGACGGCATGCAGGGGGAATACTGCCGGCAGGCAGCAGGCTGAACCAAAGACAGGAGATTGAATTTACAGTGGCACCCTATGAAGCAGGTCTGAATCTTCAGATATGGAAGGATTATGGAGATGTGGTAGACATAGGTCTGCGTACTCCCTCCGGTGTGGTAATCGGTCCCTTTAGTGAACGACTGGAAAAGCAATCGGCAACTGTAGGACAGACTAATATATCGTTATATTATGGGCAGCCCACTCCCTATAACATCCTGCAGGAGGCTTATATTGCCCTGATACCGGTAAATGATTATATAGAGGAGGGGATCTGGACATTATTATTGTATCCGAGAAATGTACGGTCCGGCATTTATAATGTATGGCTTCCGGTTTCAGGAGCCACCAATGCCAGAACGGAATTCCTGCGGCCCGAGGTGTTGGAAACCCTTACCATTCCTTCCAGTGCAAGCCGGAGCATTACCGTAGGGGCATATGATTCCCGGACGGATAGCTACGCTGCCTTTTCCGGCAGAGGCGAAGAAGGAGGACGGGACATAAAACCAGATATTGCTGCACCGGGGGTAGGCATTACGGCACCGGCACCGGGAGGCGGATATGATACCCGAAGCGGCACCTCTATGGCGGCTCCTTTTGTGTCCGGTGGAGCGGCACTGCTGATGGAATGGGGAATCGTAAAAGGAAATGACCGGTTTTTATATGGAGAAAAAATGAAGGCATATCTGATAAAAGGGGCAAGAAAACTGCCGGGATTTCAGGTGTTTCCAAATCCGCAGGTGGGCTGGGGGGCTCTATGTGTGGAAGAA
>JAIECC010000230.1 GCA_029068665.1 Lachnospiraceae bacterium | reverse complement strand
TTTTTCAACCAGACGCCGGCAAACGACCTTTCTTCAGGTCGCGTGGGCTCGGATATTGGTATAAGAGACAGATTATATATTGAGGAATTTACAATGTAAAGGTTTGTTAAGCATAATGGTAATGCTTCCTCTGTGTTACAAAGCATACAATTGTGACAACCAGAGCCAGGGATTCTGCCGCGGTAATTGCCATCCAGATACCATCCAGTTCAAAGAAAAGAGGAAGCAGAAATATCATGGCAACCTGTAAGACAAAGGTTCGAAGGAAGGATATTACAGCGGATATGATACCATTGCTTAATGCAGTAAAGAAGGCAGATGCAAAGATATTGAATCCGATGACCAGGAAGGAAAATGCGTAATACCGGAAAGCGTGACATGTCAGGTCAAATAATTCCGGATCATAGCCCACAAATATTTTAGATAACGGAATAGCCAATATCTCTGCTAATCCTACCAGTGTAATTCCAAAGATTCCCATAAGAAACAGGCTCTTTCGGAACAGGTTTTTTAGTTCATTATGATTTCCGGCTCCATAATGATATCCCACAATAGGAGCGCTTCCAATGGAGTATCCGATAAAAATAGCAATGAAGATGAAGTTTACATACATGATGGTTCCGAATGCAGCCACACCGTCTTCTCCTGCAAGTTTCATTAATTGTATATTGTATAGAATATTGACAATGGAATTGGATAAGTTGGTCATTAATTCAGAAGCACCATTTGTACAGGTTTTGAGAAGTACTCTTCCATTAAATTTTGCTTTTGTCAGCCGGAGAAGACTATCATTTTTCCGCAGGAAATAGAAAAATGGGAAAATGCCGCCAACAAGCTGACTTGCGGCTGTACCAAGGGCGGCTCCGGCAAGATTCCATTGAAATACAACAATAAAAAGATAATCCAGCACCATGTTGGTGATACCGGAAATGATAGTAATGGCAAGACCGAGTTTGGCTTTTTCTGCTGTTACAAAAAAGCTTTGAAATACATTTTGCAGCATAAAAGCGGTTTGTGCAATTAACAGAATTCTTCCGTATAGAACACAATCATCAATTAGGTTATCGGTAGCTCCCATTAAATAGGCTATAGGACGCAGGAAAACTAGTCCAATAATCGTTAACAG
>JAIECC010000023.1 GCA_029068665.1 Lachnospiraceae bacterium | reverse complement strand
AATATATGTTTTAACAGTATAACACTGTGGGATTTTGAGGATAAAAGGTATGAATCGAGAAAAATTGGAAGAAGGCATCCGCATTTTACATGAGGAGCTTCGATTATTAAAATCAACAAGATTTGCCGAAAACAAGGACTTTGTACAACATGGCAATACCAGCCTTTATCAGCATTGTGTTTCTGTTGCCTATCGCAGCATTATCATTGCGGCCAAATTCGACTTAGACATTAATATGCATTCCATGATTCGGGGTGCTTTATTACACGATTATTATCTGTATGACTGGCACAATAAGGAGGTACGCAGTAAACTTCATGGCTTCCGCCACCCTCGAATCGCATGTGAAAATGCCACAAAAGACTTTGAATTAAGTGCACTGGAGCAGGATATCATCCGGAAGCATATGTTTCCGCTTACTCCAAAACCGCCTATGCATAAGGAAGGATGGGTAATCTGTGCAGCAGATAAATTATGTTCGATTCAGGAGACTCTGAAAATGGGAACATCCCTTTGGAAGCCTATTAACTTCCTGTAGTTTATAACACTCCTATTTTATCCAGAATTCCCAAATGCTCCAATAGGATTTTCAGACCGATTAGTATTAAAATCACTCCGCCTACGAACTCTGCCTTCGTTTTATATTTCAATCCAAAGATATTTCCAATCTTAACACCAACAAGCGAAAACAAGAAGGTGGTTATACCAATCATGCTGACAGCAGGTATGATCCGAACTTGTAAAAAAGCAAAGGTCACACCTACTGCCAGGGCATCAATGCTGGTTGCCACCGCTAAGGGAATCATTGATTTGGGTCCAAAGGAAGTATTCAATTCCTCTTCTTCCCCCTTGGACAGTGCCTCCCGAAGCATATTGCCGCCAATCAGTGCCAGCAATAAAAAGGCAATCCAATGATCAAAACGTTCAATCAGTCCTTTAAAATTCACTCCTAATAAATATCCGATTAACGGCATAAGCGCCTGAAAGCCGCCAAAGTATGCTCCTGCAATTGTCATGTGCTTTAATCGCGCCTCTTTTATCGCCAAACCCTTACATATAGCAACGGCAAAGGCATCCATGGAAAGCCCGATTGCAAGAATCAACAATTCCCAAGTATTCATTTTTAATTCCTCCATATGTATTATCATTTGATAGGATAACTGTAAATCCCGGAAATGTAAAGAGCTTCCTACATCTTTTTCGTCCTTAAGGCTCTGGTGGCATTGAGAACTGCAATCACCATAACGCCTACATCAGCGAAAATCGCCATCCACATATTTACCAGGTTGAGCGGACTTAACACCAGACAGACAGCCTTAATCACCAGGGCAAAGACAATATTCTCGTATACAATCCGTAAGGTCTTTCTGGATATCTTCATAGCCAATGCAATCTTAAGAGGATCATCATCCATCAGTACCACATCCGCAGCTTCGATTGCCGCATCAGAGCCTAATGCTCCCATAGCAATACCGATATCCGCCCGGGAAAGAACCGGTGCATCGTTAATTCCATCTCCTACAAAAGCAAGCTTTTCCTTTTCTCCTTTTTGTTCCAACAGACGTTCCACCTGCTCCACCTTATCTGCTGGAAGCAGTTCACTATATACTTCATCCACTCCCAAATCTGCTCCAACGGCTTCTGCAACATGCCGGCTGTCACCGGTCAGCATAATATTCTTTTTAATACCCGCTGCTTTCAGCCCGGTAATTGCCTCCTTGGAATGTTCCTTTACAACATCATTAATCAAAATATAGCCTGTATACTGATGATTGACTGCAATGTGCACTATGGTGCCTGCCTGCTCCGGCTCCTTATATGCCAGCTGAAGCTGTTCCATCAGCTTTCGGTTTCCTGCCGCCACAGGAACATCATTAATATTGGCTGTCACTCCATGACCACCAATCTCTGTTACCTGAGATAATATTTGATTATCAATTTCCTTTCCATAAGCTTCCTTCAGGCTGCGGCTGATCGGATGATTGGAATAGCTCTCTGCATAAGCTGCATAATAAAGCAATTCTTCCTTCTTCATCTCTCCCGCCGGACAGATATCCGTCACCTGAAAGACTCCCTTGGTTAAGGTTCCCGTTTTATCAAATACCATGTATCGTACCTTTGATAAAGTCTCCAGATAGCTGGAACCCTTTACCAGGATACCTCTGGCAGAAGCCCCGCCTATGCCGCCAAAAAAGCTAAGAGGTACTGAAATCACCAGAGCACACGGACAGCTAATGACCAAGAAGGTCAAAGCACTGGAAATCCAGCCGCCCCAGTTTGCCGGCTGATGCAGAATCAAAAGCCGGAACAATGGAGGCAGTACCGCTAATGCCAGGGCACTGTAGCAGACCACCGGTGTATAGATTTTTGCAAACTTTGTAATAAAGTTCTCTGAGTGAGATTTCTTCATACTGGAATTTTCTACTAAATCCAATATTTTTGCTACCGTAGAATCTCCAAATTCCTTTGTGGTTTCTATCTTAATCAAACCACTGATATTGACACAGCCACTGATGACTTCATCACCGGCCTTACATTCTCTCGGCAGACTTTCACCTGTCAGGGCACTGGTATTCAATGTTGTAGTGCCTTCCACAATCCGTCCGTCAATGGGCACCCGTTCTCCCGGCTGGACAACGATAATCGTCCCGACTGCTACTTCCTCCGGATCTACCTGCTCCAATCCATGTTCGCCCTCAATATTGGCGAAATCCGGGCGAATATCCATCAGATCCGTAATGCTTTTCCGGCTTTTTCCTACTGCATAGGACTGAAACAGTTCTCCGATCTGGTAAAACAGCATAACAGCCACACCCTCAGCGAACTCTTCACCCTTCCAGACTGCAAGGGACATGGCACCTACCGTTGCTACTGCCATCAGAAAATTCTCATCAAACAGTTCCCTGTGATAAACTCCCAGTGCTGCCTTCCGCAGAATATCATATCCGATAATTATGTAGGGAATCAGATAAAGTCCCAGCTGAATCCAGCGATTCCATTCTACAAAATGGGTAAGAATCATAATTCCTGCCAGCAGAACTGATGATATAATAATACGATATAAAACTTTTTTCTGCTTTCTAGTCATACTACTCTCCTATAAAAATATCTCACAATCCGGTTCCACCTTTTTACAAGCTTTTGAAACCGCCTTCATAACTGCATCTACATCTGCGTCTTCTTCAAATATCACATTCATTTTCTGTGTCATAAAGCTGACGGTAGCATCTGCAATTCCAGCCGTCTTTTTCGCAGCCTCCTCCATCTTTAATGCACAGTTTGCACAATCCACTTCAATCTTATATGTCTTTTTCATAGTATAAACTCCTTTCCATACTTCTTATTCTTCTACATGCTCCATACCCATTTCTATGATATGATATACATGCTCATCATCTAATGCATAATAAATACTCTTTCCTTCCCGCCGGAACTTTACCAGCTTGGCATCCTTCAGAATCCGAAGCTGGTGGCTGACCGATGACTGGCTCATATGCAGCAGCTCTGCAATATCACCCACACACAGCTCATTTTCAAACAGGACATATAGAATCCGGATTCTGGTAGAATCCCCAAACACCTTAAACAGCTCTGCCAGTTCATAAAGAATCTCATCCGGCGGCTGGCTGTTTGCCAGCTTTTCCAAAGCCTCATTGGGCTTTTCTTCCCGCTTCTCTTTTTCCATAAACCGCTCCTTTCTTCATTTCATTCTTTCCTTACAATCATATTCATTTATTTTTAATATGTTCATCTGTTCATATGAATAATAACTCATATGTTATTATCTGTCAAGTAGAAAAATGAAAAAGCCATACCACTTTCCAACGGTACAGCTTTTCCATATATTACTGATTCTATTGTAATTTTCAGATATAATCCAATAATTCCTTTAAATTATCCACGGTTCCAAACAGCAGCTTCTTTAATTCCTCGTCCGGCGGTGTCTGATCCGGTATCATAATGACCCTGCATCCCGCCTGACAGGCAGAGCGTACCCCATTGGGCGAATCCTCTATTGCATATGTCTCCTCTGGTCTCACTCCCAGAACCTGACAGGCATAGAGATAAATATCCGGTGCCGGCTTTCCCCGTTCTACCATGGTGGCACAAATAATATGATGAAAGTATGAAAACAATCCTGTTTCCTTTAGGTAGGCTTCCGTCCGCTGCAAATCCGTTGCTGTTGCAACTGCAAGACAATATCCCCGGTGGTTCAATGTCTCCAGTACTTCTTTTGCAAAAGGTTTTAATGGAATACCCTCCTGTTCTAACACGGCATTCATCAGCTCCATGCGGCGGCTTCGAATCTGTGTATAGTCCGCTTCCGGTCCAAAATATTCCCGAATCCGTTCCACGGCAAAGGGCCGACCCAGGCTCCGCATGGAAAGTGCCTGCTCATCCGTCATGAAAAAGCCACAGTCTTCAGCCGCCTGCTTCCAAAACCGGCGATAATATTTCTCCGTATCCAACAAGGTGCCATCCATATCAAAGAGAATGGTTTTATCTGCCATCATTCCTGTCTCCTGTCAATCTGTTTCTTCTATCTCCTGCTCCTTACAATGAGGAATTGCCGCATAGCTTTTATCCACCGTAATGATACAGTGGTATCCCGGACATTCTGCTGTTATCAGCTCCTGTATCCTGTGCTTAACTTCAGAATCCGTAAGGGAAAATTCCTGAGGCACCACACAGTCAAATATCATATTCGTATGACTTTCTCCCGGAATCATACGCAGATCATGAATGGTCATCCGCTCATCAATCTGCTTTACCTTCCCGCTTAACCACCGTCTCATATCTCCCACTACTTCGTCACTGGTCACAATGGGATCAAAATGAATTACCATATTCAGATTTTCTTTTTCCAAAAAGTCTTTTTCAATCGTATCAATAATGTCATGACACTTCAGTACATTTTCTTCTGCCGCCATTTCCACATGGACACTGGCAAACAACCGTCCCGGACCATAATCATGTACCATCAGATCATGGGTCCCTAAAACACCTTCATAAGACATGACTCTGTTCTGAATCATTTCTACCAAAGCCGGGGATGGGGCTTTACCCAGCAGCGGATCCAGGGTATCCTTCACCAATCCTACGCCACTGTACAATATGAACAAAGCAACAGCCACACCCATCCAGCCATCCAGATTCAGGCTGGTATAATGGGATAACAGAGCTGCCGCCAGAACCGCCCCGGTAGTAATCACATCATTCCGACTGTCTGCTGCTGTTGCAATTAGGGTTTCAGATTCAATGATTTTACCAATGGTCCGGTTAAACACTGTCATCCACAGCTTCACCAGAATGGAACCTGCTAAAATCCCCATGAAAATCCAGTTGAACTCTACCGGCTCCGGATTCCGTATCTTCTGAATACTGGTCTGTAACAATTCAACTCCAATTACCAGAATAATCACTGCTACTAAAAGACCGGACAAATACTCGTACCTTGCATGTCCGTAAGGATGATCCTGATCTGCGGGCTTGCTTCCCATTTTAAACCCAAGTAAGCTGATAATATTAGAAGAAGCATCCGAAAGATTATTAATGGCATCTGCCGAAATGGACACACTTCCGGATATGAGACCGATCAGAAACTTGCTGATAAACAGCAATACATTGCAGAAGATTCCTACCCAGCCTGCCATTTTCCCATAGGCACTTCGAACGATTCTGTCCTTACTATCCTCATAATTTTTTACAAATGTATGGATTAAAAACTTCGTCATAACCTTTATACTCCCATTTCTCAGTTTATGCAGCCATGCCCATTCATAAGTCACCAGAATATACATGTTCACTGATTATATACCAATTGGAAAGCGGGTGCAACCATTATCCGTATTTAATTTTTACCCGTTCCAGCTTCTGAAGCATGGGCCTTGCTCCCAGAAGCAGAAATACGCAGGTAGTACCACCATGAACCAGATCAAAAGGCAGACCTGAGCCCCAGTAAATCATCATCATATTCCAATTCAAAGTGATTCCTGACATAATTGCAGATGCCGGATTCATAATGCCTCCATATAACAGAACCGGTGCGGCAAAGCCATAGATGCATAGCAGCAGCAAAGATGACTTCCTTCTTATGACCTGAGATTCTTTTCTATGGAACAACAGACCGGAACCCAGGCCGATAATCCCCATAGCAAACATCTGCCAGGGAGTCCATGGTCCCTGTCCAAATATCATATTGGATACCAGCATAGTCAATGCCCCGGTTAAAAATCCGGTCTCTCCCCCAAAGGCCGCCCCTGCAATAATAGTAATTGCCGTTACCGGCTTGACCTGTGCCAGAGTAAAGAATACCGCTCTGCCCGCAACCCCGATTCCACACAGTACGGATAGCAGAACCATATCTCTGGCTGTAGGCTTCCTGCTTTCATATGCAAGGAAAAAGGGCAGCATACACTCCAGCAGGATGAATAAGGATATGAACAGATACTTTTCGTCGTTCAAGAAACGAATTCCCACAAATATGGTCAGTGGAATCGCCAGTAAAAATACAGCAAGTCCAAGGATTATCGATAGGGGAAGTCCTTTTCCGGAGGTCATTGATTCTTCTGGCTGCTCTTCTCTATCGCTCACGGACGATTGCTCTGATATCTGATTCATAGCCGGCTTTTCTTCCGTATTCTGCCCTGTCCCGGTATTCTTCTCCTGAGATTCTTGCCCGGCTCCCCCGCAGGCCTCAATCACATCTTCCACTGTAACTGCCCAAGGCAGCAGGTGTCTTACCATACGGTTCGCATCGGTAGTATAAAAATGATTTTCTGCAAAGAACCGTCCCGGTGTATCCTCCGCTGCCACCTGTCCGTCAAACACCAATGCACAGCGATCTGCATACTCTGCACAGAACTCGATATCATGACTTACCATGATAATCGTAATTCCCTGACCGGTTAATTGTTTTAGAATCCCTGCAAATACTGCCTTATACTCCACATCCAGTCCCTTGGTGGGCTCATCCAACAGCAAAATCTCCGGCTGTGCCAGCAATACCTTTGCCAAAGCCAGACGCTGCTGTTCTCCGCCGGACAAATCATAAGGGTGACGATTCAATAAATCATCCAACTTGCAAAGCTTTATCACGGAAGAGAGTTTCTCTTGGGAATCAGCTTCCTCTTTTCTCAAGCCGTTTGACTCTACCATAATATTTAAATCCTTTTGCACGGTAGCTTCTACAAATAGCAGCTGGGGATTCTGAGGCAGAGTAATGATTCGTTTCTTTCCATCCGGAAAAAGGACTCTGCCCTTGTATGGCCGCCGTCCTTCATTTATAACGGATAGTATGGTGGTTTTACCGCTTCCATTCCCACCCAGTACAGCCAAAAGCTCACCTCTGTAGGCGCAAAGAGACAAATCCTGCAGAACATCCCGCTCCTTTTTCTCATACCGAAACCAGATATCCTTTAATTCCACGGTGCACGCTTTATGTGCTCTGCTCCTGTCTTTATTACGATTTTGTTCCTGTTTTAATGCTTTTTCTTCCTGTGCTTTTTCTAATCCTTTTTTTTCTTCGGACACTGAAAGAAGGGTATGCGTCTCCCCAAAGCCAGTAAACCATTCCCTTCCCTCCTGTACACTCATGGGACAGGGAACTGCTCTATCCTCTACTGCATTCCAAATCCGCATCGGTGCAGGCATGGCAGAAAACAGCTTCATTCCACGGATTCTCATTTCTTCTGTGGTTTCTCGCGGCGTACCATCCAGTATCATCTCCCCTCGGTCTAAAACCACAAGGCGACTGCTATATGGCAGCACATGCTCCAGATGATGCTCCGTCAGGACGATGGTGGTTCCCAATTCCCGATGAATCCGATGTAATACCCCTGCAAAATCCAAGGCAGCAATCGGGTCTAACTGGCTGGTTGGTTCATCCAACAGCAGGAGTTCCGGCTGCATGACCATAACAGATGCAAGATTTAAGAGCTGCTTCTGCCCACCGGAAAGCTCTGCCGTTTTCTTATGAAACCATTCCTGAATGCCGAAAAAATGACTCATTTCTGCTACTCGTTTTCGAATGGTCTGATTGTCCATACCAAGGCTTTCCAGTCCAAATGCCAGTTCATGCCATACCTGATCCGTTACAATCTGATCCTCCGGATTCTGACCGACATAGCCGATGCCGGCTGCCTGTTCCCGCTCCGCTGCTTCCGAAAGGGGATTGCCATGAAACAAGATTCTTCCTGACCGCTTTCCCTGAGGGGTAATGGCAGACTTCATATGCCGGAGCAGTGTGGTCTTACCACTGCCGGAGCTTCCGCACAGTACGATAAACTCGCTGGTTTGTACGGATAGATTGATTTTTTCCAATGCCCACTTGTTTCCTGTGGGATATTGAAAGGAAAACTGTTCTAACTGAAGGATTTCCATTTCCACTCCTCCTTTACATCAATCAGCATGGGTAAAAATGCCAGAATCCCATACGCAATATAGTACCAGATGATATATCCATTTATCTCTGTATATATGATGCTTGGAAAGCAGGTCCAGTAAAAGCTGCCCTGTATGGCTCCTGTACATACCATGCCTCCCAATAATACAATCAGAATCAGCAAACCGGTATCCTGTCCTCTCCATCGATAAAGAGAATAGGCGGTCCGTCCGGGCAGACCGTAGCCCCGGCACTTCATGGAGGCGGCGGTTTCCACTGCATGCTCCATAGACCAGGTAAGCATAATGGACAAAATCCGGATTCCATTTCGCATTTTAACAAGCAGCCTCTTCTCCGTCATCCCTCTGCCAATCTGCCGCTGCGCCTCCGATACTGCCTTAAATTGATTCTGATACCGGGGAACAAACCGAAGAATCATGGCTATTACCAGACTAAGAGACGGCAAAAGCCGCCCGAACAGATAAACCAGCTTATCTGTGGTCATGATCTGATGAAAACAGAAAAACCACTGTATCGTTCCGGAAAGAATTGCCGCTGCCAGCAAACCATATAAAACAGATTCCAGCGTAAAGGGATTGCCATTGGGAAAATATCCCAGAACCGTGAGCCCCCGATGATTCACCAGAGGATTCACAAGCATAATCATAACAGATGTTGGTAATAGATAGAAAATGAAGAAACGCAAAGTTCTTTTTCCGCAAAGATACCCGCTATAAATCGCTGCCGATAAGAAACTGAGTCCTAAACATACCGGCTGTTGAAGAAACATGGTAAGCCCCAGCATAAGCATAAGATACAGCAGATTTACAATTGGGTGGAACTTGGAAAAGGCATCTTTCATGAAAGTACTCCATTATTAATTATTCAAATCAGTGGTAAAATAAAACTGAATGCTGTCACCCTCCTGCAGGATATAGGAAGAACATCCGTAATTGGGAACCGTGCCATTGACCCGGTATTTCCATCCGGAAAGGCTTCCACAGTCAAACTCATAAATATTCTGAATTCCTCTTACATATGCACTTCCATATCCGGGAGATACAGAGGCATCTAAAGGAATGCCTGCATTGGTACAGACTCTTCGCAGTACATCATACACAGATTCGCCTTCGGTTACCGTAACCGTTGTGGTACTCAGGATTACCCCACTGGCAGGTACCAGTTCAGCCTTTGCCGGCTCCATGGAATCCATATGGTCCAGTATTGACTCACAGGTAATGGAGATGGTACAGGAAAAGGTAACGGCCTGAGCGGTCTCTGTATCAGCTGCTTCCGTTGTTTCCGAAGCAGGAACCACTTCTGTTCCACGGTCCTCACTGCCGGCAGATGTATCGGAAGGATGTTGCTCCGTCCCATGGTCCCTGCCTTCCTCTGATGCCGTCTGCTCTGTTTGCGTACTGTTTCCCTTTGCTTCCTCCCGTGTCGAAGCCTCTGCAGACCGGTCAGAAGTACCTGTCTCAGAAGAAACCTCCTGACCGGCCTCTGTAGAAGCCTCTCCATTCTCCTTTGGTTCAGAGGTAGAATGTATGGGTCCTCCAAACAGGAAGGCTGCAATTAATACAGCTAGAATGATTCCACCACTTATTATTATATTCTTATGTGTCTTTATCCATTGCAGCATTGCAGCCTCCTGTTATTCTCTCTTAATTCCAAACCCTGTATATTTCGGTATCTCTATCTTCGATTTCTTCGAAGCACAACAACACTTCCCGCCATTGCTGCCATTGCAAGACCGAGCCAGATGACAACCGCTGCGGAATCACCGGTAGCAGGGGACCGGTCTTTACCAGCCGCTGTTGTACTGACGGAAGCTTCCTCAGTTGTCCCCGGCTGAGCTAAAAATGCATCTGTCATATCATACAGCTGATTTTGTCCCTTTGTAAATCGATGGTAAGCTGCCAGAGCATAGCCTGCCTGAATGGTGGAAAACGGCAGATCAATGTCATCAGAACTAAAGTCATAACGGAACCCGCTGCCCTTCACATAAAAATCATCCAGTGCCTGTATAACCGTATAGCCATTTTTTATAAACCGATTATCGGAAGCCGGGTCAATGCCAAGACCGGTCAACGCAGTTAACACCTGTGCTGTACTACAGGCATTTTCAATCCCCCAGTTGGAAAAGCTCCCATCCGGATTCTGAATGGCAGACAGCGCCTGCAATCCCCGGTCCACTGCTTCCTTTACCGATGGATTCGTATTGTAGTAGGGAGTCAGTGCCTGTAAGGCATTGGCCGTCAAATCCGGCTCTGCAGTATCGCCGGACCATGTCCAGCCGCCGCCAGTGCACTCTGCATTTAAAATCATTTGAATCAAACCTTCCCTGGTAGTCTGTGTAGTTCCAGCCGGTGCGGCAGGGATTTCATATTGATTGGAATCCAATGCCAATAAAGCATACATGGCTGCATTGGCTCCCTGTCCGGCAATATAGTCCATATCTGCCAAGGGCTGCAATAAATTATACCCGCCAACATCAGAAGGGATCTTTCCCATGGCACTCAGGGCCAGAATCACTCTTGCATTGGTAGTGGCATAGCGGGAATCCAAAGTTCCGCTGCCTAATTCCTGCACAGCCTCTTCCAGGCTCCGGTAATAGGCATCCGCCTGCTCCTGCTTTAATGCTCCGGCTCTTGCCGCTGTCATAATCGCCCATTCATTTCCATATACACAGCTCTCCTCTGTCAGTCCATTACTGATCACCCTGAGTACATCCTGGTACATGCCAGCGGTATCCAACGCTTCTGCCTTTTTCACATATAGACTGTAAACTGTTTCCTCCGTACCGTTGCTGCATCGGATCTGAAGCCGGGTTCCGGTAGAAACCGGAATATTCATGGCCCGCTTATACTCTCTCTCCTCTACCCACATGGTAACCGTTTCACTCATATTCTCTGCTTCTGCTGTTACAAGAATGCTGTCTGCTTCTGCAGGAATCGTCAAGGTATAATCTGTAATACCGGAAGAAAATGCCGGTGATAATACTCCTGTACTGATAGCCAGAGACTTTAATGCCTTTTGACTGGTATCGCTCCAGTCATAGCCAATATCCGGTCCCCCGTCCAGTGAATACAGAAGGGATAATTCATCTCCTCCGCTTAAGGTGCCGGCTGCCACGGAGCATTGGTCAATACCAATACTGGCCATAGTATTGTTGATTGCATACAGCCAGCCTGCCGGATTGTAACCATAGTCCCCCACGCTGCCTCCGTCACCTGCAGCAATTCCGAATATTCCGTTGATATATTTTCCATAGTATCCATCCTGTACATCCAGATTCCCTGCTCCGCCTACGGCTTCCTCCAATACCGTAAGTCCCGTACTTGTTTCATCGATGGTTACCCAGGTCTCCACCCTTCTTCCTTCCCAAGGGGCACCTGCTGCCGTGCCAAAGGTGGTGTTCTCCACAATCACATGAACCCGATTCTCATAGGTATCTTCTGCCCATACCGGAATCCGGAACAGTGGTATCAAGAGCACAGCCACCATAATGACTGCCATCCATTGTTTCATGTTCTTTCCCATGTTCTTTCTCCTTTTCCACTTGTACTTATTTTGTAGGCTTTGACTGAAGAAAGTCTGGTTCCGGCTGCCATGAAAAAAATACGGCAATACTGCTTCTATCACCTTCATGGCAACAAAAATAAACATCTTTTTGCCTAAAGATATTTACATTATCACACCTTACGTATTGTATTCCGACTTTGGTTCCTCCTACCGGAATCGCCTTCCCAAAGCATTGCTTCAGTGGCATATTGATTCTTTCGTCCCCATTACGGCTGGGATTAACAGTCCGGATTTTCACCAGGTTCCTTTAAACGAATCAGGCAGAAACTGCCTGATCCGACCGTAAAGTTTCACAGAATTATGACTTTTTCAATGGATTAATTGTATGCATTTCCAAAGGAAATGTCAAGAAACACCTATATCTGCCTTAGAAGACCCAATGCTTCTTCAAAATCAAGGTCCTCCAATGCTTCCAATGTCCGTTCCAGATGCTCTCTGACTTCTTCCCCCAGTTCCTCCTGCAGCAGATTTTCCAGCATAGCACAAGCAGGGTCTGACTCATAATCCTCCAGAACCTTGATACAATTCTTCAAAATAATCCTCTGCTCTGCCGTCAAATCCATCTTACCCGGCTCCATAGCGGCGGCAGCTTCCGTCCATTCAAT
This sequence comes from Lachnospiraceae bacterium, assembly GCA_029068665.1. Taxonomy (GTDB): domain Bacteria; phylum Bacillota; class Clostridia; order Lachnospirales; family Lachnospiraceae; genus CAG-632. The sequence continues at coordinate 3,062 of JAIECC010000023.1, read as the reverse complement.
GGGATCTTCCCCTATATAATTCAAAATTCCATTCACTACACACAGCCACTCATTGCAAAGCTCTTCCCAATGTGCCTGGACAAAGCTCCAATTACCGCTCCGGGATTGCTGCTCATGCTCCCATGCCAGTTGATATAATACATTTGCACCGATTCCCTTTGCATTGGATTTTAATGCATGTACTTCAATGGTATAGGATTCCTCCTTCTGTCCTTCATAAAACTCTATCAGTCTTCGGGACTTCTCACGGAAGCTTTCTGCAAACAGCATAAGCATCCAATGAAACTGTCCCATGGAGTTTCCGGCATAATGATATCCTTCTGTAATACTGATATGGGCCTGTCGAAGCATACTCTCCAGTTCCTGTAAGCAGACATCAATCGGAATAATTCGATGGGTATCATTTTGAACAACTGCTTCGGTCTCCTCTTCCTCTTTTTCAACAGCTGCTTCTGCCTCCTCCGAAGGTATGATATACTCCTGAGGCAGTAGCTTCAGCAATATCTCCTCTAACCGTTCTCCTGCAACCGGCTTTGTCAGATAATCACAAAAGCCTTCCTGAATATAGAAATCCCGTGAACCCTTGATGGCATTTGCCGTCAGGGCTACTACAAGAGTGTCCTGATTCAGATTTCCTTCCTCCCGCCGAAGGCGATGCAGAGTCTCCACACCATCCATCTCCGGCATTAAATGATCCATAAAAATCAAATCATACTTCACCTGCCGGGTCAGCTCCAGACATGCAGCGCCGCTTTCCGCCGTATCAATATGAATCTTGGTTTTTTTCAATAATCCTTTGGCAACGGATAAATTCATACGGTTATCATCCACAACCAATATGGTTGCCTGAGGTGCCGTAAACAATTCCTGATAGGGTGTCATATTCCGAAGTCCATCACGAAAATCCTTACGATAATTGCCAATAGGAGAAGCATCCCGAATCTCCTGGGGAATCAGAATACGAAAATCCGATCCCTTCCCATAAGTACTGTAAATACGAAGCTGGCCTCCCATGGTATGCAGTAAACTGGCTACGATGCTCATACCAAGTCCGCTGCCCTCGATGCTTCGGTTTCTCTGAATATCAAACCTCTGAAAGGATTCCGTAATCTTACTGATATTTTCCTGCGCAATTCCCATACCGGTATCCTCAACGGATATACGCAGCCGTCCACTGGCTGCATCTAATTTATCAAAATTAACACTTAAAATTACCTTTCCTGCTTCTGTATACTTGACAGCATTATTCAGTACATTGGTCAGAATCTGCTTCACCCGCATTTCATCTCCGTACAGCTTGCGTGGTATATCCTTTCCAATGTAGATTTCAAAAGACAGTCCCTTTTCCTGTGCCTTCAAGTAAGTCAGGTTCACAACATCCGTCAGCATATCACTGGTCTTATACTCCTCCGGTATGATTTCCATCTTGCCGGATTCCACCTTGGAAAAGTCCAGAATGTCATTGACCAGGGACAATAGATTTTCTCCGGCGCTCTTGATATTGGCGGCATATTCTAAGGTCTGTTCGTTGTTCTCTTCCCGAAGCAGCATTTCATCAAAACCAAGAATGGCATTGATTGGAGTCCGGATTTCATGGGACATATTGGCAAGGAAATCGGATTTTGTTTCATTTTCCTTAATCGCAAGTATCTGCTCCTGCCTTTGCCTCAGCATACTGGTTATGGCTGAAATACCCATAATCATTAAAAACAAAATCAGTCCCAGACTGATATAGTTGTTAGAGATACTTCCTGTAGCATAATAGCGGAATGCCCACATCTGCAACAAAACACACAGGAACAATACACTAATTCCCACCAGCAGTTTCCACTGACGGATTCCCTTGAACCAATCCCGGATTATGGTATATATAATCAGCAGCCCACCACCAATAATGATAATCCAGCCCACTCTGTACATCTGAAAAAAATCAAAGGTGTTGGTCAGTTCCAAAACAATCATGATAACATTGCCGGCAAGGGCGGATACCGTTCCGATAAAATATAATCGGGAATACCGTTCCTCCTGCAAACGATTCACATAAAACATCATTGGGATGGGAGCAATAAACAAGGCTTCCCATAAAATCATTTCTCCAACTGCCAGATTGCCATAATACAGCTGCTTCAAGCGGCTCTCTCCGATCATCCAAACTGCTGTACAGATTGCCGTTACACCTAGATAGGTTATATTCACATTAGGGTTTTCCCGAAAGATAACTCGTATGGCCATTCCAAAAATAACAATTACCAGACCGGTATATAACAGTAATACGGCAAACAGCACATCACTTCCATAGGAGGTTATCATCCAGAATATAATTCCTATGTCAGAACCAATCCGGATATCATTGATCTGCCCTGCTGTTTCCGGCTCCAAAGCAGAATACTGAATAATAATCTGCTTTCCGGCATCCTCTGCTTCCACCGGAATCATTACATACCCGGAAGGTGTATGCCGTCCATAGATGCGACTTTCTGAATTATTCAGTTCTCCAACCAGTTCGCCGTCAATGTAAACCTCTATATCCTGATGCAAACCCTTTACCATTATGGTAGTCCGGCTGCTGATTTCTTCCGGTATGATATTCTGAATTCTTACAACTGTGGATTCTCCCTGCAGCTTGCTTGGGACAGAAACCGGGGTAACCCCATCTTCACTTAACACCCAGCCCTGATTAAAGTCCCGGCAGTTATGATCTGCAAGCCGGAAGTCTTCCCGGGAATAAAAAAGGGTCAGACTGCAAAAAACAATCCAGAACGCCAATAATGCCCAGAAAATAATTTTTGCGATTCGTATTGGTATCTTAAATTGATTTTCTTCTCTCATTGCAATCCACCTTTCATTTGTCAAATGTCTGCGACCCAGCCGCTTGGCTCATTGTATTTGCGTACATTATACCATAGAATCTCACTGAGAAAACTGCTTTAATTGAATCTTATAAGGAAATGTGATAGAATCACATCATTAAACAAAAACCAAAATGTATTCAAGGAGAGTGTAAATGAATTTAAAATTAGACGAAACCTTACCAGAAACCGACTCCCAATCCGATGACGGAG